>JAFQFS010000146.1 GCA_017398585.1 Clostridia bacterium | reverse complement strand
AGTGGAAGCTCCTGCCGTGATACTGCACAACAGCTACACCATGCACCGCGCCGAACTCATGGAAGGGTATTACGTGCGGTACATCATCAACTTCGACGACAGCACACTGGACACGATTCCGGGTCTCAGGGAGGCGATCAGTTTTTTCAAAACCGCCAACATGACCGTGATCCGGCTGACGGAGGACATGTGGATGCTGCTGGAACACTACGCGAAGCGGTACTCCTTCATGAGTGCAGAGGACGGAAGTCAGAACATGCTGACCTGTCTGATCCTGTATGAGATCGCGAAGTACCGCTCGGCGGAGAATACCGTAAAGATCCGTGCGGCGATTTCGTATATCAACGATGTCATGCACTTCATCTCCGAACATTACGGCGAATCTTTCACGCTCGACGAACTTGCAGCGCAGTTCTACATCAGCCGCGCCAAGCTGGCGTCTGATTTCAGCAGCACGACGGGCATGACGGTCAAGCAGTATACCACGCTTGTCCGGATGAACGTGGCGCGCGGGATGATCCTCGACGGCATTTCCGTTGCAGATACCGCCCATGCCTGCGGCTACAGCAATACCAGCAATTTCATCACAACTTTCACCCGGTATTTCGGAGACAGTCCCGCGCGATACCGGCATGCGGCAGCAGAAGCGAATCCGTGAAGAGCCGAATTAATTATACCATACTTCGTGCGGAAGGGATGCGCAAAACGACTATTCTTTTTCCGCCATCCTACCAAAAACAGCTAAACCGTCCGGATGCGGAGCTTTTGAACCTTGACCTGCGGTTTTTTCTGTGCTAAAATACAGAAAACAGTATTTTTATTAAAGGAGAACAATATGAGCTACGAACAGTATGTACCCTATGCTCCCGCAGAAGACCGTTACCGGAAAATGCCCTACCGCAGATGCGGCAGAAGCGGTCTCAAGCTCCCCGCAATCTCCCTCGGTCTCTGGCACAACTTCGGCGACATCACGCCGTTCGGCGTACAGCAGAAGATCCTCCGCACCGCATTTGACAACGGCATCACCCATTTCGACCTTGCGAACAACTACGGTCCGCCGTACGGCGAAGCGGAACGCAACTTCGGCGAACACATGAGACGTGACTGGCACATCTGGCGCGACGAACTGGTGATCTCCACGAAGGCGGGCTACGATATGTGGAAGGGTCCCTACGGCAACGACGGATCCAGAAAATACCTTATCGCCAGCATCGACCAGTCCCTGAAGCGCATGAACCTCGACTATGTGGACATTTTCTATCACCACAGACCCGACGACGGAACTCCCATCGAAGAAACCATGGGCGCGCTGTTCGACATCGTCAAGAGCGGCAAGGCATTGTATGCCGGCATTTCCAACTACAATCCCGATCAGGCACGCCGTGCGATCAAGTGCATGAAGGATATGGGCATGCACATGCTTATCCATCAGCCGAACTACAATATGTTCAATCGTTCCATCGAACACGGTCTGACCGATGTTCTTGCGGAAGAAGGCGTCGGCATCATGGCATTCGGTCCTCTCGCGGGCGGCAGACTTACCGGCCGTTATCTCAACGGGATTCCGGAAGACTCCCGTGCGGTTCACGACCCCAGATTCCTCCGTGCATCCGACATCAACGAAAATCTCATGAAAACCGTCCGTGCTCTCAACGCCGTTGCGGAACGCCGCGGTCAGAGTCTCGCGCAGCTTGCTCTCGTATGGGCACTCCGCAATCCCGTCGTGACCTCCGCACTGATCGGTGCATCCAAGCCCGAACAGGTCATCGAAAATGTAAAGGCTCTCGATAATATGAACCTTTCCGGAGAGGAACTCGCGGAAATCGATGCAATCCTCGCGAACAGATAAATCGAAATACCGATCCGAACAGTGTCTGACGGCCGTCACCGGCCGCCGGACGCTGTTGTTTTTTTCAGGATTCCTCCACGAGCTTTCCGCAGATGTGCTCCGGAGTCAGGCGGAGAAGAAGAGTTTTGCTGACATAATTCCGGATCTCACGCCGGATGTATTCCTCATCCTGTGTGAATTTCAGGCTGAGTTTGGTTGTAATGTCGGCGATCGTTTCCGGATCGTCAAGAATGTCGATCTTCCCGAAAACAATAACACTCCGGACATTCAGCGCCCAGCTGCCATCCCTGCGGTACCCTTTGTCAAAGGTACAGAACGATACTTTATCGTGCTTTTTCAGGGAATCCAGCCGGTGACCGACGGGACCGCAGTGGAAATAGATGCAGCCGTCTTCCTCGTTGTACCAGTGATTCATCGGCATTCCGTAGGGATAATCGTTGTCTCCCAGCACGGACAGAACACCGCGTGTTTCGGTATTGAGGACGTCGATGCACTCTTCACGGGATATCTGTTTGTGCTTTCTTGTGAGTTCTCTGAACATTGTCTTCCTCCCGGAGGTTGGATTGTTTCCATTATAAACCAACTTATGTTATCTGTCAAGGGGCTTCCGTCATACGGAGCGGGAAGTTTGGAGTTTCCCCACTTGACAAGATGTTCTTCCATTGGGTATAATGAAAGTACCATTCCGACAATACAGCAGGAGGACAATCCGGATGATTCACATTGCCAAAGGGCTTGTCCCGTTCTGGGACGACTACATGATCGACCGCCGGTTCACCGATGCGGTTCTGTCCGTCAACCGGCCGGTGAAAACCGACTGTGTGATGGTGTGCGACCGTCCCTGGGACGGGAACTCCAACGACTTTTTTACCATTCTGAAGGATGACGGTTTCTACCGGATGTATTACGAAACCTGGTCGTTCTTCGATCCGACCTATACGGAGGGGATCAACGTCTGTTATGCCGAAAGCCGCGACGGGATCCACTGGGAACGCCCGAATCTCGGTATGTGCGAGTTCCGCGGCAGCCATGACAACAACATCATCATGACGCGGATCCCGGATAACATTGTCGTGATGAAGGACGACAATCCCGCCTGTCCGCCGGAACACCGCTACAAGGCAATCATGTCCTGCACGGACGTCACCGGATACGCCAACGACGATCCGGAAAAGTCCCGCCACGGTCTGGTATGCAAGGTGTCCGCCGACGGGATCCACTTCGAAAATTTCTGCGTGATCTCGCAGGGATATGCCTACGACTCGCAGAATTCCGTCCACTGGAATCCCCACGCAGGGAAGTATTACTGCTATTTCCGTGAGTTTCACAAAAAGCCGGAAATGCCGGGAACGACGCTGAACGAAACCATGGTCCGCGGCATCCTCGTTTCCGAATCGGAGGACTTCTTCCACTGGAGTGATCCGGTTCCGCTGAACTTCGGCGGTGCGGAGGACTATCCGCTGTATACCAACTGCGTCATGGCGTATCCGTACGATACCCGCTACTACATCGGGTTCCCGACCCGCTACGTGGAACGGAAAGGATGGACGGCAAACTACGACCGTCTCTGCGGTGCTGACCGCCGGAAGATGCGCATGGAAATGGAACCCCGTCTCGGCATCGCCGTGACTGACTGCGTGTTCATGAGCTCCCGCGACAACGTGAACTGGTACCGATTTGACGAAGCCTGCCTGACGCCCGGGCCGGAATACGCCGGAAACTGGGTTTACGGCGACTGTTATCCCGCGATCGGCGGTCTGGTGGAAACGCCGAGCCGCTTTGCGGGCGAGCCGGACGAACTGTCCATCTACGTGTTCAACCACCACTGGATGCCGGAAAAAGTGGAGCTGATCCGGTATGTCTATCGCCGGGATGGCTTTGCATCGGTGAAAGCGGGCTATCGGCCGCAGAAACTGCGTACCCCTGCCTTCACGTTCGACGGAGAGACCCTGAAACTCAACTTCCGCACATCTGCGAGAGGGGGCATTGTCCTGCAGATTCTCGACGAAAAGAATCTGCCGATCGAAGGTTACCGGACCTGTGAACTGTTCGGTGATGCGCTGGAACGGATCGTGGACTTCGAACGTCCGCTGTCCGGACTGCAGGGAAAGACCGTCCGGTTTGAATTTACCATGAGCGATGCGGAACTCTACGCCATGCGGTTTGAATAAGGATCATAGAATGTGAGTTCGATAAACCCCATCCCAAAAACTTTCAGACGAGAAAAAGAAGAACTTTTGTCTTGTTTTTTTCAATATTTCAACTGGCACTATGAGTTAAACAAAGGAGGCATTATGAACCGGAACCATCGTATTTTTAATGTGTCCGTATCGGATCCGAACGTCCGTGCGGATATCGCGCTTGTTTCTTCCGAGGACGGCATCGACCTCTGCCGTCTGACGGTTGTCTTTCCGGAGGATACCGTCCCCACTCCCGTGACCGTTTCGTGGGAAGAGGACATGGTGAACATCCTCTCGGTGTGGAATCCAACCGGCGGACGCCACCGCTCCATCCATCAGTGGTTCGGTGCGACGCAGAATCACTCCCGTTTCTGTTACGGTGCGCCGATCCTCTGTACCGTCGGGGAAGGCGGGATCAACACGCAGACTGTTTCTGTATCGGATGTCTGCGGTCCCGTGAATCTCAGCTTCTGCGTGAAGGATCTCGATCAGCGGTATACCGTCGGATACAGTGCATCTTTCTTCACCGGAAACTGCAATGCCGTGCGGGAATACACCGCCGACATCCGCATCGACTGCAGGAAGATCCCCTTTTACGAAAGCATTCTCTCCGTCTCCGGCTGGTGGGCGGAATACGGTCACACCATCCCGGCATGTCCGCCGGCGGCGGAAGATCCGCTCTATTCCTCGTGGTACAATTTCCATCAGGCACCGGACGGAGCAAAACTGCTTGCCGACCTCGAAGTTGCATCCGAACTCGGTTTCCGCACAGTGATCCTCGACGACGGCTGGCAGTTTGCCGGTCCGTCCACGGGAGACTACTCGCTCTGCGGCGAATGGCAGGTCTCTCCGGATAAATTCCCGGACTTCAAAGCGTTTGCGGACGGTGTACATGCCCTCGGCATGAAGCTGATGGTCTGGTTCAGTGTGCCGTTTGTAGGCTTTGACAGTCCCGTGTACAGCCGGTTTGAAGGCAAATACCTTTACAAAAGCGATGGATCGCGTGCCGGTATCCTCGATCCGCGTTATCCGGAGGTGCGGGCATACATCAAGGACACGTACAAGCGTTTCCTGCGCGATTACGATATCGACGGCTTCAAGCTCGACTTCATCGACAGCTTCCACTCCGGAGATCTCACCGCCGCACCGTCGGACGAAATGGACTGCGCCGTTGTCGACGATGCTGTCCGGCTCCTGCTTCTCGAAATCGAAGAAGAGCTTGCGGCGGTCAAGCCGGATCTGCTCTATGAGTACCGGCAGAATTACATCGGGCCCGCGATCAACCGGTTCGGCAATATGCTACGCGTCGGCGACTGTGCCTATGACGCACTGACTAACCGCATCGGCATCGTGGATCTGCGCCTGCTCGGTTATCCCGCTGCCGTGCATTCGGACATGTTGTTCTGGTCGGTGAAGGAATCCGACGAGCTGTGCGCGAAGCAGCTTCTGAACATCCTGTTCGGCGTGCCTCAGATTTCGGTCATCCTCGGGGACAGCACCGAATCCCAGCGGAAGATTCTGAAGAATTTCCTCGACTACTGGACCGCCAACCGCGACATCCTTCTGCACGGTACCTTCCGTCCGCTGCAGCCGGAACTGAACTACACGTCCGTCACCGCGGAAGGAGCGGAGAAGAGCATTACGGTGCTTTACGCCGACCTGCCGTATGCATGGAACGGAAAAGACTGCGACGTTTTCCTCGGCGGAGAGAAGGACGGTCTGATTTTCGAAAATCCGTCCGACCGTGCACTCCGCGCCGAATGGTGCGACTGCTTCGGCGAGGTGCGGGGCTCCTTGACTGTTGCCGCCGGTTCCATTGTCCGGATTCCGGTGCCGTGCATGGGCATGGTCAGCATCCGCACATAAACAGACAGGCAAAAGAAAAACGTCAGTTTACATGAACTGACGTTTTTTGACGGTTACGGCATCGGGAATCCGGTGTCCGTGTATGCGTTGATGACGAGCCGACGTCCGCCCGTGATTTCGAGCGCGCGTTCGATCGTCATTCCGTCGCAGGGGACAAGATAGATGATCTGATCGTCCCGCAGACCTTCGAAATAGAGCTGCAGATCCTCTGCTGCACGGTCGTTGAGCTGCAGGGCCTTCAGCGATTTCATATTCCGGAAATTTTCGATATGCTGCGCGTGGCTGCCGCACAGATGGATCATGCCGCCGTTTTCGTAGACGTTCAGAACATCTTCGTCAAGATCAGCGATCATGTCGCGGTACAGTCCGCCGGAAATGAGCTGGGTGGTGCAGCCGCAGATCTGTCCGTAGCCCGGCGGCTGGGTTCTCGCCCATGAGATTACGGGCTGCAGCTGACGCGGCGGGAGAATTTCCCGGAACGTCCGGTGGATCTTCACGAGCGTCCGGTTGATGGTCTCGAGATCCTTCCGTGCGTTGTCCGGATCGGCGAGCATTTCAATCAGGATTTCCTGTCCGTACAGGTTGACCGCGATGTTCAGTGCGCTTGCGATGGTCGGCAGACCGTACAGCGGGAAGTCTCCGCCGGCTTCGGCAAACCGTTTCGCCGCCCGGACGGACAGCTGGAACGTTTCGTCGTTGTCCAGATCGGGATCCTGCAGTTCACCGATCGGTGTGGTGAGGTAGTCGTTGTACCACTGACCGTCCTGGAAATACACGTTGGCACCGAGGATGCGGTCGATGTAGTGGACGCCGTAAATTCCGTATTCCACGCAGACCGGAACAAAGGTACGGTCATTGAAAACGGCATCGCATTTGGTTTCTTCAATGTCGCGAAGGCATTCGTCAACCCATTTTTCCGGTTCCTTGTAAGGGTCGCTCTGACCGCGTGCGAGAACACCGGCAAGAGAAAATACATACGGTTCGCGGTACGTCCCGCGGAACAGGGATTCCAGTCTGGCGAACCACTGGTCTCTTTTCTGAATCCGTTCGTTTATGCGGGAACCGGCTGTCTGATCCATGTTCTGATCCTCCTGTGAATTTATTTGGTTTTCGGCGGCTGACGGAGGAGCGGAAAATCCTCCTCGGCGTAGTCGAAGTCGATGATGTTGTTGCGTTTGGCAAAGCGCCATTCCAGATTCCAGATCGCTCCGATGTCGTTTGCATCCATGTAAAGTTCTCCGCGGTCGCCCGCAAAGACCGGTGTGTACAGGACAAACGGCCGGTCGTTTACGACCGCTTCCTTATTTCCTTCCGTGAAAACGGCACGTTTTCCGTACAGATCGATGGTTACACGTCCGGGTTCCTTGATGACTTCCGTGCCGATGCTCTGGGCAATCACGGCAAACGGCACAAAGACCGTGCCGTCGCCGGGACGGGCAGAGATTCCGCGTGCGGCGAGTTCGAGAAGGTTGCCCTTGAACGCCATATGCGTGTCAAAGTAAACGGGCGGAACGTGCGGCGGGTCGATCTCGTCGTGTTCCCGGTCAATGGTGAAGCGGTCGACGGTACGTCCGTCGTCGAGGTATGCGGTGACGGTGAGTCGGGTCGGTGTCACGTCGACCTGTGCGTACATGCTGTTGCGTTCTTCCTGCGGGTAGAAATTGTAGTGCCAGACCTTGCCCGCATTAGAAGCAAAGCCGTTGTCCCCGCTGTTTCCGAGGATGTAGTGGACGGTTCCTTCGGACGGCCGGTCGAACATTTCGTAATTCCGGATGGGGTATGAACGGGCAAACGAATGCTCGTGACCGGCAAACATGATGTCAACCCGTCCGGCGTCAAGCGCTTCGGGAATCATGCCGTAATACATGCCGCCGACGCCTTCCGGCATGACGGGGAAGATGGGATAATGGAACGCGGCGAGCTTCCACGTCCGGTCGGTGTTCCGGAGATCGTTCAGTGCCCACCTGCCGGTGGTTTCGTAAGCATTGACCCCGAGGATCGTGAAATGCACATTGCCGTAGTCAAACGAATAGTTTTCGGTTTCATAACCTGTGGGACCGTTCTGCGGGTAGGCTTCTTTGAACTGATAGTCAAACGAATCGGCATGGTCAAGGTAGTATTTGCCCTCCTGACGACCTTCTTCGTAGACACGGAATCCGCGGTTGTCGTGATTTCCCGTCATCAGCATAAAAGGAATGTTCTGGGTGATCCCGTCGAGACCGTGGAACAGACCGTTCCACTGCAGTTCGTTTTCGCCGTTATCGACATTGTCCCCCAGCGTGAGGATGAACTTTGCGTCGGGACAGCGGCTCAGTGCGAGATCAAGCAGATTCCGCACGGGACGGTATTCGGGAGCCGCAAACGGTTCGGTGTTCTGCTCGTCCGCGATGATCAGGAAACTGTAACTTGTCAGGTTTTCCGGTTCCGTCTCGAAGGAATATTCCGGACTCCGGTGTGTGCTGTCGCCGACGGTATAGAAATAACGCGTTCCTGGTGTCAGACCGTACGGCCGGGCGGTGTGGAGATTGCTTTCGTCAATGTCGCTGCGGAAATACCGCGTGACGGCGTCAAAGCGCATGGATTCTTTTCCGCCTTCGGGACGCACCTCGATCCAGCCGCCGGTCACAGAGCAGTCGGTGCGCCACGAAACCGCTATGGTTGTTTTTGTGTCGCCGCAGATGGAAAGCAGAATATGGTCGGGAGCCGGTGCGGATCCGCGATTGGGTTTGTTCGGTATCATAGAATTCTCCGTATTGTTGGGTTATTTGTCAAGACCCCATGCCTTGTTGGGACGGTCGCTCATTTCAAGTACAAGCTCACCGCCCGCCGTCAGATCCGCATGGGTAAGGAAGGCCTTGTTGTAGTCCTGTCCGTTGAGCTTGGCGGACTTGATGTAGCGAAGTCCGTCGCCCGCGCCTTCCGCCCGGATGACAAAGGTGCCGCCCGGAACGGTCAGTTCGATTTCATCGAACATGGGGGAGGTCAGTGCATATTCCGACTTGCCAGGGCAGACGGGATAAATGCCGAGCGCGGAGAACGCGAGCCAGGAGGACATCGCACCGCTGTCGTCGTCGCCGCAGATGCCGAGCGGGGAATTGGTGAACCACAGTTCGATGATGGTGCGGAGCCGTCTCTGCGTCATCCACGGCTTGCCGCAGTAATTGTAGAAGTAGGGAATGTGGAAGGATGGTTCGTTGCCCATGCAGAACATGCCCATCAGACCTGTGGAGTCCGGGAACTGATCGAGGAAACCGTATTTGCCGGGAGCGGGCGTGGTGAACAGTTCGTCCAGACGGTCGCAGACCCTGTCGTGTCCGCCCATCAGTTCCGCGAGACCGTCGATGTCGTGCCATACCGAGAAGTTGAACGTATACGCGTTGCATTCCGCGAAGTACGCACGTCCGCCCTGACCTCCGCCGCGCATGGGATCGTAGCCTTCGATCCAGTTTCCGGCAGCGTTTTTCGGTGCCATGAAGCCGAGTTCCCTGTTGTAGATGTTCGCGTAGTTCTTCGAACGCTTCATGAACATCGCATAATCGTCGTCCTTGCCGAGGTGCTTTGCCACCTGAGCGGCACACCAGTCGTCGTAAGCGTGTTCCAGCGTCACGGCGAGGCACTGGCGGCGTTCGAAGTCGTGTGCGTCTTTGACCCATTCTTCCTGACCGATTTCAAGGGAAGGGAAGAAGCCCTTTTCGTAGTAGCAGCGGTCAAGCTCGTTGGCGGGCTTGTCGGCGACCCACGGGAGCATCGTGATCTCCGTTGCATTGCGGTACATTCCCTCGTAAGCGGCGGTGTAATCGGTATCGATGCCTTTTGCGAGACCGTCGGCAAACAGGGACGCCGCGTGGAAGCCGATCATGACCGGACGGTCGCCGTTTTCGGAGGGGAAGGACGGCATCGCACCGGACTGCCGGTACATATCGACGTAGCTGTCGAGCATCTTTTTGTGGTTTTCCGGTTCCAGCAGGAGCTGCAGCGGGTGCATCGAACGGAAGCTGTCCCAGAGCTGGTCTACGGTATAGAAGCTGCCTTCGTGAACCGTGTTGTCATAGCCGGAATAGTAGCTGCCGTATTCGCTGTAATCGTACATCTTGCCGAACGAGCGGTACAGTGCGGTGTAGTAGGTGGTCTTGAATTCTTCGCTTCCGCCGCGGACTTTGACTCTGCCGAGCAGGTCTTCCCATACCGCTTTCGATTCGGCGGCGACGGTTTCATAAGTTTTTCCTTCCAGTTCAAGGGCGAAGATTTCCTTTGCTTTTTCGGCAGAAACATAGGAGACAGCGGCGGCAATTTCGAATTCATCGCCGGGATCCGTCACGGTGATGCAGCCGTCCACATACGAACACTCAACTGTGCCGGGAACGGCGATCACGGTCCACGATCTGCGGGGACTGTTTTTTCCTTCTTTCTTTTCGAGAAGAAGTTTTCCGTTTTCCGCCGTGCAGACCGTACCTTCGGAACGGATGAAAATCTTTGCGGCGTTCGTGACTCTGTACACACACCCGTGCATGGTGGTGGAGCCGGATACGTCAATGTCGGAATCCTCAAGGTATACGCTGTACGAATACGGATGGGATTTCACCGCGCTGATGTCAAAATGCGAGACCGCAGCGGCCATATCTGCTGCATTTTTGTCTGCGAACATCACGGAGATGGTACACAGCGGGAACGATACGATCCGGTCGGAGAGGAAATAGTCCTGCATACCGGGCGCAACCGTCGGGAAAATCTGCACGGGGCTGTGCGGAAGGGCAGCGACGGGACGGGTCGCGGTAAGCAGATGACCAATGGTTCCGATGTACGGATTTACGTATTCCGCGGGTGTTTTCTTAATCATGTTGCATCCTCCTGAATGTTTTTTCTGTATGTTTCAAGTCAGTCCTGTATGGTCAGGTACCGGGGCGACAGCATTTACATTTTACGACAATTACAAGCCCAATATCCCACTGTGCCGAGCGTGCGAGGTCGCGAACGGTTTTCTCGGAATTTGTAATTCCTTATTTGATGCACCGGAATTGCACAGACGATATCCATCAAATCCCAGACTGAAAGTTTTTGAAGGGGGGTGGGGGTACTTTTTT
>JAFQFS010000145.1 GCA_017398585.1 Clostridia bacterium | reverse complement strand
TGGCATGAGGAAGAGGAGCAGTAAAGTGTGTGGTTACAATTAACTGAGTATCAATGTTGAGTCATATCAGATTTATAAAGTTGAATACACCAACTGTCCGGTTGGTGTATTCAAACAAGCAATTGGTGTATTGAATTTCAGTTGGTGTATTGAGTTGATAATGAGAATAGAGATAGCTGCCAGGGCAATGATTATCCTATAAGGAGGATTTGATGGAAAACAAAGAGACAAACATATTCTACCACTACACTTCATTAGATGCCATTTACAATATCATACAGAGCAAGACATTTAGACTTACAAGCTTACTTTCATCTAATGATAAAACTGAACTATCGTATTATTCACCAGATATTTTCATTGAAGATTTTGAATCCATATGTCTTAATGAGGAAAATGATTTTTACTTGACAAAATATATTGAATTGTTGACAAGCATCAAAGAACACAAAGATGCTTTTGAGCAATTGTGTAGGCATGCTGTTTCTCCATTTGGTCTTTGTTTTGCTTCAAAAAGAGATAATCTGACTCACTGGGATCGTTACGCCGATAATTGCAAAGGCGGATGTATCTGTGTAGATCGTAATGTACTAATACAGCATTTACGAAAGCGAGATTCCTTTGGATGGGGAATATTCCTGATGGATATCGGGAAAATCCTATATCACCATGAAGAAATTATCGATACACTCAGAAACTCACTTAATCATCTTATTGACGATTTTGAAAAGGAAAATAAGTCATGTGGCAAAATTGGCTTTGCCTGGGCGGCTTCAATATACAAGCAAATAGCGAATTTTGTTAAGAATCCAAGTTTTGTCGATGAGGATGAATTACGTCTGTATTTTGATGCTCAATCATTTGACACTGCTCGCTTTTTGATCGGTTTTTGTAAAGAAAATTCCATCACAAATGACAAAAACGAAGATATTGAAACAGAATATTCAGCTTCTATTAGTGGCATACAAATTGAACAAGAACATTTTTGTATGACATCAAGAGGAATTCGTAGCTATCACAATCTGAATCTTAGCGAAATATGGAATTCATCTCTCATTCCGGAGATTATACTTGGACCGATGTGTATCCAAAATGAGATTGAATTGAAAAAATTTCTGAAATATTATGGATTGGAGAACACAATAATTTCGGTTTCAGAAATTCCGATTCGCTAATTGAGCAAAAAGCACTTGATACATAACGGCTGCATCATTCTTTCCCACAAAAATCCCTATCCCATCTTGAAAACCCCGCCCAAATATGGTATAATACAAATACCACAAATCCGCTGTCGATGCCCGGGAATGATCATCCCCGGCAACTATGCGGCAACCACATATCAGCAAGCCATGCTTGATGAATAATGTGTCCCACCTCAGATACTGCAAGTCATATCGCCTAAACAAATTTGTTTAACTTTCGGTGCTATAGAGAGAGTGGGAATAATTTCGCAGAGGCACTTTTCCGGCTGTAGAGCCGTAAAAGTCCTGTTTTTGCGAAGTTGTGGCAACGATTTGGCAACAAAATTTCATTATTCATAAGTAAAGAGCTAACTGATTTTGATTAAGTCAGTTAGCTCTTTTTTCGTTGTCTATTAAGATTATCGTGAACTTTTTGTAAATAATCAAGGAAACCGTTCAAAACAGGGGGCTAAAAACGGCTTAAAAGGTAACCGCTAAATAACCCATGTCTACAGTGAATCCAGAAAAAATGATAAACTAAACTCCAAATACCAGTGTACAAAACACTCTGCCGAGTAAATTGAACATCTGCACACTGTTCAAAACACTCAGTCAGAGTAAATCAAACACTACAAACAGGAGTTTAATCATGACCAACCTCACAACAGCAATCACCGAAATCAAAACGAGAGTCTCCCTGCAGGGGTGGCAGCAACGGGTACTGGACTGCCAGAACAGCGGCATGAGCGTCAAAGCATGGTGCCAAGCAAACGGGATCAGCACCGGCTCCTACTACTTCCATCTCCGCAAAATCCGTGAATCGGTTCTGGAAGAAAATCAGATCATTCCACTTGAACCGCTAAAGCCTGTATCATCCACCGGTATCCGTATAGAGTCCGCAGGAATTACGATAACATTGCCGGAAAATGCGGCTCCGGAACAACTTGCAGCCGTTCTCTCTGCACTGAAGTCATGCTGAAGGAATTCGCGTCTGTTACACAGGTATACCTTGTCACAGGATACACGGACCTGCGTCGGGGAATCGACGGACTGGCGGAAGTCGTACAGGGAAAGCTGGAACTGGATCCATACAATACTGCGCTGTTTCTGTTCTGCGGGAGAAGACGGGACCGTATCAAAGGACTGTTGTGGGAAGGGGACGGATTCCTGCTTCTTTACAAAAGACTGGACAACGGCTGTTTCCGCTGGTCTCGAAATGAAACGGAAGCAAAGCTTCTTACGGAACAAGAAATCCGCTGGCTGTTTGAAGGGCTTGAATTAGAACAGCCGAAAGCAATCAAACCGGGTGTTCGAGGTATCATTTACTGACTGTTTTTCAAATGTTTTCAGGAAAACTACAGGTTTTTCTGTCGGTTTCTGATACAATAGAGATATCAAAAACAGTCGGAGGGACAGCATGGAACAGCGTGATTTTCTGAAAAAAGATGAACTTCGTACACCGAAAGAAGAAATTGATGTACGTCTTGTTCTCGCGGAAAACGCCGCGCTGAAAGATGAGGTTGCCGAACTGAAAGAACAGCTTGCTCAACTGAAAAAGGTTGTCTACGGACAGAGAAGCGAAAAGACCGAGGTTGTTCTGGAGGGTGCGGCACAGATTCCCATGTTCGATGAAGCGGAACAGGAATCCGCCGTCAATCCGAAGTCTTTGCAGACCACGGAAGTAAAGGCTCACAAGCGTGTGAAGCGTACCCGAGACGAACTGAATCCCGATCTGCCTGTCGAAGAAGTATTTCATGAAGCCAAAGATAAAACCTGTGACAAATGCGGTTCTGAGATGACCGTCATCGGCAAAGAGAAGATCCGTGATGAGCTGGTCTATGTACCTGCCCGTCTTTTCCTGCGCCGTCATGTGGCGGAAGTGGTGAAATGTCCCGTCTGCGGTATGGATGAAGCAATAGACGCAGAGCTTCCGGATAAACGCAGTCATCTTTTCGTCTCCGACATTCATCGCATACACGAGATTATCCAAAGCATTAAAGATATGGTACGCTTTTTCAAAAACATCGAATTCATCCTTGCGTGCACCGTGATAACTTTCCAGAAAAGCACCGCGGAACAGGGAATACTCGGACTCGCTGCAGATCATTTTTATCCAGAAGGTAAAGCGCGAAATGTCCGCCATCCAGTTGTAGCCCATCGCGTCATCCCAATCGATCAGCATAAGTGCGCCGCTGTCCTGCACCATCACGTTCTTTTTGGACAGATCACCATGGCAGAGTACCGGGGGCAGGTCGTCGAAACGCTTGAAGGTATTCATAAGAATATCTTTCATGTTTCGCAGTTCTTCCGCAGTATACACACTTTTTTCTTCCAGACTTTCTACTCTTTCATCGAACTTATCTTCGAAAAAGGCCCTCATGCTGTTTTCGCCACCGCCACCGTTTCCGATGTAACCAAATCCTTTCAGCGGGATACGATGAAACGCGGATACGAGAACGGTCAGTTTTTTGTAAAACGCCGCTTCTTCTTCCTGCGTGAGGCACACTTTGTCTGCTGTAATACCCTCCAGCTTTCGCTCAATCAAATATCCGTTAGGATATGCCGGGTCGTTACGGGGAAAGACGATCAGCTCGGCACAGGGAATATTGTGCTGACGCAAGGTATCATTTACAAACTGCAGCTTATCATCTTCCGGCCAGTATTTGCTGCGGAACAATTTGAAAATATAGCCTTCGCCGTTGGATTCAAACGAATAGACGCTGTTATACGGCACATCGCCGTAAAACCGTTCACGCCTGGTGCATCCGGCTGCATAACGTCTGAAATAGTAATAATCATCACCAAATCGGTTATAGTGATAATCATACACCGTACGCTTTTCAAACAGCTTGAATCCACATTTTTCCGCCGCTCTGTAGGATGCCAGATTGTCCACATCCATCACGACAATGAGGTAATCCACGCCGTATGCCGCACAGAAGTACTCGGCATACGCCTGCACCGCTTCGGAAGCGTACCCTTTCTTCGTGTGCTTCTTCAGCATCATCCAGCCGATCTCATATTCGTTCAGCATATTATTTTTGCCGAAGGTAACACAGCCCATGCCTTCGCCGGTTCCGAGGTTCTCAATGGCATAGGCGCGCCATGTGTCTGTGTCATTTTCGGCATCGATGCGGATGAAATCCTGAATAAACTCCAAAACTTCCGCCTCGGTGACATCGCGCTTCAGAAGATCCGGACAGTATTCCAATACATCCGGGTCATAGGCTATCTGATACAGCGCCGGTACATCTTCCATGCGGAAAGTACGAACGATCAATCTTTCGGTTTCAATAAACATATTGTTCTCCTATATGTATAGAGGAACTATCGTGCAGAGCCCCTCCCTGTTTTCGTTGTTTTATGATTCTTACGCATCATTCATCACACTCCTTTCCTAAAATTCTGTTTGCACAGTAGGATTATTATACCATGTTTTAAATATTTTTTCACAAGACTTTTGCCGCTGTCACAATCTTCCCTTTGGCAGCAGTATGGCAGCAAAAAATCAGATAGTATCTACCGTCTGAATAAAAGCAAAGAGCTAACTGATTTGTGAATGATCAGTTAGCTCTTTTGGATTTGTTCGGTAATCTGTCTGAAAAGTGTTGCTGTCCGAAAGTGTACCGGCTGATTGAGAATGATGAGGCGCGGCAAAGCGTACGGATACAGTTAACATGGTTTCAGCGTTGCTTCATTGGAAAATACCGGTTTTTCACGGAATTTTGCCCTCACCTCTTGCACGGGGGCTTTTTTTGTTTTATACTGTAGTTATCTCAGTCCTGCCAAATCAAACGAAAGGGAGAACACAACATGAAACTCGGTCTGTTCACCGATCCTCATACCAGTACGAAGGAGACGTCCTGCGGAACCCGCCGTCCGGCGATGTCTTACGGAAAGATCAGAGAGGCGATGGAAGCCTTCCGTGACGCGGGGGCTGATCTCGTTGTCTGTCTCGGCGACCTCGTGGACGAATGCGATACCATGGAAGAAAACATTACGGCGATCACGGAGCTTTCGGCGATGATCCGCTCATTCGGGATCCCGTTCGAGTGCGTGATGGGGAATCACGATTATCAGAATTTCCCACGGGAAGAATTCCGGACGTACACCGGCTCTGCGGCGGAAGTGATCCGCTTCGGGACGAAGACGCTCTGTTTCCTCGACGCGAACTATGCGGACACCGGTGAGATCTACCGGCGGAATGCGCTGGACTGGACGAACTCATACGTTCCGGCGGATCAGGTGTGCGCCCTGCGGGAACTGCTGGCGCAGCCGGAAACGGACGAAGCGTTTGTGTTTGTGCATCAGAACCTCGATCCGGAGGTCGAACGGCACCACATCATCCGCAATGCGGAGGAAGTCCGCACGGTTATCCGGGAATCCGGAAAGGTAAAAGCGGTTTTCCAGGGACATTATCATCCTGGGAAGGAATCCGTCGTCGACGGAATTCCGTATCACACATTCCCCGCGATGTGCGAAGGGGAAGAGAACCGGTTCTTTCTCGTGGAGATCTGACGGAGTCGGTTTACAGCGATATTGGAATAACTCCAATAAATCTGGAATCCCTCTCCCGAACGGCGCGATTGACTTTCCGTGACCGCGGCACTATAATAAAATCATGAAGTGCGCACGGAAAATCTGTTTTGCAAAGGAAATCACGCCATGAAACTGAAACTTGACGAAACCATCCTCCGCTGCCGCCGTGAGAAAAATCTCACGCAGGAGGAGCTTGCCGCCGCTCTGGGCGTCTCGCCGCAGTCCATTTCCAACTGGGAGCACGGCGGGTATCCGGACATTGAACTGCTTCCCTCCATTGCGAATTATTTCGGGATCACCGTGGACGAGCTGATCGGGAACGACAAAATCTCCGTGGAGGAGGATATTGCCGCCTTCCCGGGGAAGTACTATGCCGTGACGGGAGAGGAACGTCTCCGTCTTGCGCTGGCGTATTACCGCAAATATCCGAACAATTTCAACATTATGGAGCTTCTCGCCTGTGTTATTACGTACGGCGGGTTCAGCAAGTCTGCCGTTTACCGGAAACTGCTCGGCGAAGTGTGCGGACGCATTATCGGCGAATGCACCGACGCGGGCATCCGCGAGAACGCGATCTACTATATGTGCCGGGTTGCAGACGGGGAGGAGTTCGAGCGCTGGTGCGCGATGCTGCCCGTTTCCTTCGGTCTGACCTATCATGAAACGAAAGAACACCATTTCTGGGAAAACGGGAACACCGCAGAGGCACGCCGGCTGTACGGCCGGAACAATACCGCGCTTCTGCTGCATTTCACGTGCCGGGACTATCACGCGGACGGGGATGCGGTGTGTGCGGAGGTCAACTCCCTCTTCCGGATGAAGCTGCTCGCCTGCGGGGAAAACGGAGTGGTTCCGGACGGCTTTCTCGGGCAGTACGCGTATTACCGTCTCTGTCATGCGTCGGCGCTGTTCGGCTGCGGGCGCACGGAGGAAGGGTTTGAGGAACTGGAGGGAGCCGTGGACGACTATCTCCGCAGCTACGACCTGCCGGACGACGTTCCGCTTCCGCTCGGACCGGATGAACTGTTCGGCGGGATCCGCTGCATCCGACAGCGGAAGGAGGGGAAGTTTGACCGCTTTGTCTATGAGGACGGAACGCCTGTGGACTATCCGCCGGGAGGCAGTTACCACCTCGACCCGTCCGCGCTGTACGATATGCTGACGCACGGGGACTTCTCGTCGCCGTGGTTCGACTGGTGGTTCGGCGCGGTACAGGACGACGAACGCTTCCTTGCGCAGGTCAGACGTGTAAAGACATACATGGACAATTACCGCAGATAACGGTAAAGTCCCCGTGGGATCCACGGGGACTTTTGTTATTCTTCAATTAATTCATACTTCACGAATGCCAGACGGCGGCTGTCGGGCATCCACGAATTTACGTTGAGCGAGCCCTGTCCGCCGAAGAATTTCACGACCGTACGGTCGTCCGTTCCGTCTGGATTCATCCGGCGGATCTCGACGTTTTTGTTCGCGGGGTGATCGTCCGGACGGACTTCCGCAGGATCGTACGAAATATACGCGATCACGGTACCGTCGGGCGAGATGTGCGGGAACCAGTTGTTGCGTCCGTTGTCCGTGAGGCGTACGGGATTTCTGCCGTCCGCGTCCATGCGCCAGCAGTCCATGAGACCGCTCCGGACGGAGTTGAAATAGATATACTTTCCGTCTGGGGAATATTCGGGGCCGTCGTTCAGACCGGGCGCATCGGTCAGACGGGTTTCTTCGCCGCCGCTGGCGGGGATGGTGTAGACGTCGTATTCGCCGCCGCGGGATGCGCAGTAGGCGAGGGTTTTGCCGTCGGGGCTCCAGCCGTGGAGATAGCTCGGACCGAGCGGGGTGACAAGCCGGGGCGGAGTGACGGGATCAAGCCCGAGGATGTAGATGCGGGACTGCCAGTCGGTCTCGGGCGAATGGGAGACGGCGAGCATGGTGCCGTCGGGGGAAAGAACGTGGTCGTTATTGCAGTGGATGCACTCGCCGGTCGGGATTTCATCGGTTTCGCCGGTGGCGGGATTGAGACGGAAGACGCGTCCGCCGGCGTTGTAGAGAAGTTCGTTTTCGCCGCGGAAGAACGGCGCTTCCATGAGGCGGGGGAAGCGTTTCAGTTCGGTGACTTCCCCGGTCTGAATGTCGAGGAGGCAGAGGATGCTGGTGATTTTCGGCATGGGTGAGGCTCCTTTCGTGGGATTTCTGAGGTGGGGGATGGGATTATCGGTCAGTCCGAGAATGTAATCCGTGGAGGTATGGTAAAGATCGGCAAGAGAGAGCAGAAGATGAGTAGGAATCTGTCGTTTGCCGTTTTCATAACGTGAGTATGTATTCTGACAAATATGCAGACAGGATGCAGCATAGTTTTGTGTGTATCCGTGTTTGATGCGCAGTTCACGTATTCGCATGGAAAAAAACCTCGTTTCGAACAGATACTGTAATTATATCCGTTCCAGAGGGACAGAGGGGGATTTATCTCAAAATGTGATATGATATTTTTATTTTACTATATTTTCTTATATTTGCCAATACTTTTTCTGCTTAAAAGTTTTTGAAAGGGGTGCAGGGGAAAACTTTTTGAAAAAAGTTTTCCCCTGCAAACTCTATTTTTTCACTCTTCAATCTGATTCAGCGCCTGATCGAGATCCGCAATCAGCGTGTCCGGATTTTCAAGCCCGATGTGGATGCGGACGAGCTTGTCGACGGGGCCGCCGAGGTAGAGCGCGAGGCTTTCGAAGCCGCCCCAGCTGCATCCGTTCTGGAAGAAGTGCAGTCTGCCGACGAACTTCTTCGCTTCCTCCGCCGATCCCTTCGGAACGAGGCTCATGAGGCCGTTCGTGCCGGTCATGTACTTTTCGAACAATTCCGGCTGTTCGTACGTTTTCGAGCCGGGATAGTATACTTTTTCCACCTTCGGGTGGTTTTCGAGGAATTCGACCACCTTCGCCGCGTTTGCCGCGTGCTGCTTCAGACGGGTCGGAAGCGTACGCAGACCGCGGGTGAGCAGCCATGCCTGATGCGGATCCATCGTGCCGCAGAGGATCGCGCGTTCTTCGTTCCGGATCGCTGTAATGATGTTGCTGTTCGATACAATCGCGCCGCCCATGAGGTCGCTGTGTCCGCCCATGTACTTTGTGACGGAGTGAACGACGACGTCAATGCCGTGCTTCAGCGGCTGCTGAAGAATCGGGGTGGAGTAGGTGTTGTCCATCATCGTGGTGATGCCGCGTTCTTTCGCCATTTTCGCGATTTCCGCGATGTCCTGCATCCGGAAAACAAGGCTCGACGGGCTTTCTACGTAAATGAGTGTCGTGTTCGGGCGGGTGGCATTGCGGATCTCGTCGAGGTCACGTCCGTCAACGAAGGTGGTCTCAACGCCGAATTTTCTTTTTACGTAGTTTGCTACACCGGTCGCGCCGCCGTAGACGGTGTTCACCATGACGATATGGCTGTCCGACTTCACAAAATGGATGATCGCCGCGCCGATCGCCGCCATGCCGGTGGAAAAACAGAGAGCGCCGTCGCCGCCTTCGAGTGCTGCGATCTTGCGTTCCGCGATGTCGAGGGTAGGATTGCTCATGCGGGAGTAGTCGAATTCGGACGAGGTCATGCCGTTCGCTTCGGTCGGATGAACGAACAGGGAGTTCTGGAACAGCGGGGGAACGATCGCACCCTCGTATTTTTCGTATTCGTCGCCTACGTGCGCCACGATGTCTTCGGGGGTCTTGTAGGTGCGGTCGCGTTCGGTTAAAAGTGCCATAGCGGTCTCTCCTTTTCCTTGATGATTCCGGTCGGAATTTGCCGTGCGGTGCACGGGAATGTCATTGTTAATCGTACCGCGTACGCCGGGGTTTGTCAAGGGGATTGCGGGGATTTTTATTTTGATTCCCTTGCAACCTCCCCTCTCCCGTGCTATAATGGAATCAACCAATCCCCCATACCGGAGGTACTCATGAACGAACTTTACACCGCCCTGCGTGAGGCGGGCGAATACTACGCGGCCGAGCTGATCGTCAATACCGACCGCGACCCTCTCTACCGTTACTCCCGTGCCGCTGCCGCATTCTTTGAACACGCCGCACTTCCTGCCTACGACGGCGGACGTCTCTACCCCTGCGGGCCGAGCCTTGCGAACAACAGCCGTGCCGCCGTGAGACCCGACTTTTCCTACACCTATTCCGCCAACCTCGGACGCATCGCCGAAAAGGTTCCGGAAGCCGCGCCCGTTCTTGCCGCGGAATTCGGCAAAGTCGCTCCCATCCACACGCCCCACACCGTCGGCGGTGCGGGGTATACGCACTCCTTCATCAACTACCGACGCATCCTTGCGGACGGTCTGAACGGTTACCGTGTACGCGTGGAACGTCTGCCGGACGGCGATTTCCGCGACGCGATGCTTGTCCTCCTCGACGGGATCGAGATCTATCGTCAGAGATGCATTGCGCTTCTTGAGGAAGCGGACGCTCCCGCAGACCTCATTGCCGCGCTGAAAAAGGTGCCGAACGAATCCCCGTCGGATATTTATGAAGCCCTTGTGGCATGGAATTTCGTCTACTACGTGGACGGCTGCGATGACATCGGCGGGCTTGACCGCGGGCTGTATCCCTACTGGAACGGCGAGGACATCCGTCCCCTCCTGACCGAGATGTACCGCCACATCGACGGCAACAGCGGCTGGTCGATGCCCCTCGGTCCGACGTACAACGAACTGACCGTACAGTGCATCGATGCGTCCCACCGCATCCGCCGCCCGAACATTCAGCTTCTCGTGACAGATGATATGCCCGAGGAGGTCTGGCAGGCTGCTTACGGCTCCATTGGTTCGAGCTGCGGTCAGCCGGCGTTCTACAACTGGGATTTATATAAGGAACAGATCAACAAGCGTCTTCCGCAGGTGACGGAGGAAGACCTCCGCTACATCGCATTCGGCGGCTGCACGGAGACGATGATCGAAGGACTGTCAAACGTTGGTTCCGACGACGCGGGCATCAACACCGCGCTGGTGTTCGACCGGTTTATGCGTGAAAACCTCGGAACGATCGGAACGTTCGAGGAATTCATGGAAAAATACACCGTTGAAGCGGAACGTACGGTCGCGGAGACCTGCGATATTCTCGAGGAACACCGCAAAACGCGTGCGAAGTTCCGTCCGCACCCGGTGCGCACGCTCCTGATCGACGACTGCATTGACCGCATGACCGATTTCAATGCGGGCGGCGCCAGATACAACTGGAGCGTCATGAACGTGGCGGGGCTGATCAACGTCATTGACTCGATGGTGGTCATCAAGAATCTGGTATACGGCGAAAAGCGGTACACGCCGGATGAATTCCTCGCGCGTCTGGATGCGCGTGATCCGGTTTTCCTTGCAGACTGTGCCCGTCAGCCGAAGCACGGCAACGACATCGAGGAAGTCAACGCGATCGCGAACCGGCTGTCCGAACGGATCTATTCGGAGTTCGAGCGGCACAGCTGCACGCCGGGCGGCAAATACTTTCCGGTATCGAACCAGTTCACGACGTACGAATCCGCGGGACGCGGCATCGCGGCGACTCCGGACGGACGTGCGGCGAACGATCCGCTGTGCGACTCCTGCGGTGCGATCCACGGACGTGATACGGAAGGACCGACGGCGCTTCTGTCGAGCGTGGCATCCCTGCGTCTCGATCTCGTTCTCGGTACGCCGATCACGAACATCCGCATTTCGAAATCGAATCTGCCGACCCTGCTGAAGCCGCTGGTGGAAGGCTTCTTCCAAAAGGGCGGCATGCAGCTTCAGGTGACCTGCGCGTCGAAGGAAGAACTGCTCGACGCACTGGTACATCCGGAAAAGTACGAAAGCCTCGTCGTACGCATCGGCGGCTTCTCGGAATACTTCAACTGGCTCAGCCCGGTGCTGAAGCAGACGGTCATCGACCGGACGGAATATTGATGGAATGAAATTTTCCGGGGAAAAACTTTTTTCAAAAAGTTTTTCCCCGGACCCCTTTTCAAAAACTTTTGAACTGGATAAAAAGACAAAGAACGTGCGGATTTTTTGGTCTGCACGTTCGTTTTGTTTTCAGCCGTGGAGATGGTCGTGGATAAAGTTTAACTGGATTTGCATGGAGCTGTCGTTTTTTGCGAATTCGAAGTCGCCATCTTCATCGTGCATCTGCTTTGCGCTGAGGTAGAGGAGGCGGAGAAATTCGCGCATCGTGCGGCGGAGCTGTTTTTTGAGTTCGTCACCTTCGTAGATTTTCGTGAGTTTCCAATCAATGCAGTCGACGGCTTCCGCGCTCTGGAAGGCATTTTCGAGGGCTTTTTCGCGCCGTCCGCTGTCGATATAGACCATGCAGAGGATGGAATTTGCGCAGTGGCGCCAGCGGTCTTCCGTGCAGGAGGCGAGGATTGCATTGCAGAGGTCTTCCGCTTCGTTCAGGAGGGCGGATTTTTCGTCGCCGCGGAGAGATTTGGCACGCCACCACAGGTCGGATGCAAGAAGCTGATAAAAGAACCAGCAGTCCGGGAATTCGCGGACGGCAGCACGGATGAGAGAGATGCCCTCATCGATGCCGTGGTCGACGAAGAGGGTACCGTCGGGGTGGGGTTCATGACGGCGGATGCGGTTGTATTCGTCGGTGATCTCCTGAATGCGTCGGTTTTTCGCTTCCTCGTCCACGCCGAGGAGGGTGTCGGTGCTGACTCGGTAGAACGCCGCGATTTTTGGCAGAAGCGTGATGTCGGGCATCCCGTCGCCGCACTCCCATTTGGAGACAGCCTGTACGGTGATGCCGAGGTACCGCGCGAGTTCGTCCTGCGTATTGCCGCGGTCGCGGCGGAGCTGTTTCAGTGTCCGGTCGATCTGGATTTCCATGGTGAGTCTCCGTTTTCTGTTGAAATGACAAGGCCTTGTGATAGCTTTATTATAGCCGAAAACGGGGACGCAGGCAAGAACCGCATCGTTGAACTGCGGTTGATAAATTCAGCGGAGCGTTGATGTTATCGATGCATAAATTCCGTCTTGCGCAGACGCCCGGTTTATGATACAATGGATTTACCGAAATATGTGAAAATCACAGCATTCAGGGAGGTTTTTATGCAATTTACGGAAACCGTATCGGTGAAAATTCCGAATCTGACGAAGTCGTACACGTTCCTGCACATCTCCGACGCGCACGTCGCGTACGCCGCACCGGACGATCCCGAAGATGTCCGTACCCATGCCGCACATCAGACAAAGGCGTGGATGCACGGGGACATTCCACCCGTGACGGTGTTTGAAAACGTTCTCGCGGGCGCGAAGGAAGAGGCGGTTGATGCCCTTCTGATGGCGGGGGACTGCATCGACTACATCAGCGAGAGCAATGCGCGGTACATGCGGGATCATCTTCCGGCGTGCGGCGTGGAAGTTCTGTACGCGTTCGGGAACCACGAAGGCGGCAGCTACACGGAAGTGATTGACGATCCGAAGGCATCGTATCCGGAGCTGGCACCCGTGATGATGGGGACCCCGGACTTCTGGGTACGCGATTACGGGGAATTCCTCGTGATCGGCGTGGACGACTCCGACCAGAATGTGCGTCCGGCGCAGGTGGAAAAGATGAAGGAGCAGATCGCGCGCGGACTGCCGATCCTTCTTCTGATGCACATTCCGATGAAGACGCCGGCGATCGAGCCGTCGGTGATGAAAAAATGGGGAACGACGTTCATGATCGGTACGGACGAGGATCCCGATTCGACGAAAGAATTCTGTGAACTGGTGAAGTCTGCGCCAAACGTTGCGGCGGTGTTCGCGGGGCACATCCACTACGAGCACACGGGCGAATTTGCGCCCGGACGGATGCAGTATGTATCGGCGCCCGCGTTTACGGGGTTTGTACGGAAGGTTCTTGTGGAACCTTCGTGAGACCGCACGTCTGCGGATGAGCCGCTTTGTGAGGAGGAAAAAAGATAAATCCGGATATAAAAAATCCATGTTGGAAAAACGAATAAGGAGGTAGAACAGCGAATGAAAACCCATACCGTAACCTACTGGGGGAAGTATGCCCCCGATGCGTACGTCTCCAACGGCGTCATCGGCTTCCGCTTCGGGAAGAATCCCTTCACCCGTGCCATCGGTCTCCTCGCGGGTTTCACGACCCTGCGCGAACAAATGCACGTCGAAGCACTGGCGCTTCTGCCCACTCCGCAGATTTCCTTTGAAATCGACGGAACTGCCGCCGAACCCGAGATCCTTTCACAGTCCTATGACTTCGCAAACGGCGAGTTCACCACCACGGCAAAACTCGGTGACGTCACCGTTACGTATATGCTCTACTGCTCCCGTACCTGTCCGACGCTTCTGATGGCGCATCTGACCTTTACCGGTGCCCCCGTGACCGCCGCCGTGAACGTCTCCTACGATGTCCGTGACGAACATCGCTATACGCTGTCTGAGTCGAGAGTCTGGAAGGGGAACAGCACGTTCGACGGCAAGTGTCTGCAGCATTCCTATGACCGTTCCACTTCGGCGGGGATCGCTTATAAAATCTTCGGCGATGTGCGGAAAACACCCCTTGATCCCGCGTCCGGTGTGCTCGGCGAACGGGCCGAACTGGATATCGGTGAAAACGGAGCGGAAATCCAGCTCGTTACGTCGTATATTCCGTCCGTTATGCACAGCGAGCCGCATAACCAGGCACAGCGTATGATCCAGCTTTCGGCATGGCAGGGCGTGGAACGTCTGCGCGAAGCCAACCGCAAAGCGTGGGCGAAGCTCTGGGAGAGCCGTATTACCATCGACGGTGCAGGGGACGAGTGGCAGGACGCGATTGACGCATCGTTCTTCTATCTGATGTCGTCCGTGTCCGAATTTTCGCCGATCTCCGTCGCGCCGTACGGGCTGAGCAACCCCGATGCGTACGAGGGACATTTTTTCTGGGACACCGAAAGCTTTATGTTCATGGCGCCGCTGTTCTGCGCGCCGCATGTGGCACGTGCCATGCTCGATTACCGCTTCCGCCGGATCGAAGCGGCGGAAAACAACGCGCGTATCAACGGTTACCGCGGCATCCAGTTCCCGTGGCAGTCGGGTGCGACCGGTTCGGAAGTGACGATTCCGTGGTGCTCCCAGGCCGGCGAACAGCATGTCAACTTTGACATCGCGCTGGCGTTTGACGGCTACGCGAGGGTGTCCGGCGACGAGGGCTACATCCGCGAACAGGTCTGGCCGGTTATGCGCGGCGTGGCGGAATGGATCGAGAGCCGCGTCGAAAAGACGGAACGCGGGTACGAGATCCTGCATATCACAGGCATCGACGAGGAGTTCGACGACGTGAACAACGACTCGTACAGCAATCTGATGGCGGCGAAAGTGCTTCGTTCGGCGGCGGCATATTCGGCGATGTTCGGACTGGGCGAGCGGAAAAAATGGCTGGAAATTGCGGATACGATGTATCTTCCGGTGCGCGAAGACGGTGTGATGGAACAGTACGAAGGTATGACGGAGAAACCGCAGCAGCATCCGACGTCGCTGATGGCGTACTTCCCGTACGGTTACGAAGACGAAAACATGCACAAAACGTTCGATTACTACATCAAGCACGACATGTTTGACTACTGCCGCTACCCGATGCTGTCGGGATTCCTCGGGGTTTATCCGGCGTGGAACGGCGACCGCGAAACGGCGCTGAAGTTCTATGAGGAAGCAAACCTGACATTCTTCTGTGAACCGTTCCATTCGAGCACGGAATGGAGCATCCGGAATCCGGCGGACCGCGTGGAAATGAGCCGTCCCGTGGGGACGAACTTTATCACGGCGCGCGGCAGTCTGCTGTCGGGACTGATCATGGGCCTGACGAAGATGTGTCCGTGGAAGGGCGCGGTCGACGCGGCCGTGGACGAATGGTTCGGCGAGGATATCGTCCTCCCGGCAGGATGGACAAAGCTGACGGTCGGTAAGGTCTACCTCCGCGGCAAGGCTTACCGCGTCACCGCCGAACATGGTGCAAAGCGGGCGGTGCTTGAGGAAATTAAGGAATAATTGAAATAAAAAAATCGGGGAAAACCTTTTTCAGGAAAAGGTTTTCCCCGAGCCATTTTTCAAAACCTTTGCGGAGCGGGAAAGAGATTATGTTTCGTTCTGCAGGAAGGTTCGGATGCCCTCGAGATGTTTTTCCGCGTGCGTACGGCCGATGTCATAGACGGCACGGAGTTTTTCCGGATCGTGCTCAATGCGGTCGATCGGGAGTTTTTCATCGGGGCAGAGGATGAGCGTGGTGCCGCGCTTTTCTTCCTGCCATAAGTATTCGAGAGTTTCGTTGTACATTTCGTGGCGGCGCGCGATGGTGTCGATGAGCTTCGGATATTTGCGGTAGACTCTTTTTATTACGGGCAGCATGCTGTTTTTTGATTTCCGGTACCCTCTCGGCTGGGTGAGGACGACAATGTTTTTGTCGTAACCGATGCTCCGGAACCGGCGGAGGGGGATGGAATCCGCGATGCCGCCGTCGAGCATTTTTCGTCCGCCGACCTCAACGATACGGGACACAAGAGGCATGGAGGCGGACGCGCGGATCCACTCAAGGGCTTCGTAATCGGCGCGGTCGAGCTTCTGATACACCGGTTCGCCCGTGAGGACGTCGGTGCAGGTGACGTAGAATTCGACGGGGGAAGCGGCAAAGGCGGCGGTGTCAAAGAGGTCGAGCTTTTCGGGGAGTTCGTGGTAGCAGAAGTCTGCGCCGTAGATGTCGCCGGTAAAAAGAAGGGAACGGATGCTGCAGTAGCGCGGATCGCGCGCGTAGTTGACGTTGTAGCGGACGGCACGTCCGGGCTGATTCGACTTATAGTTGCAGCCGAACGCCGCACCTGCGGAAACACCGATGATGCCGTCCACGGAAATCCCGTGTTCCATCATCACATCGATGATCCCTGCCGAAAAAAGTCCGCGCATCGCGCCGCCTTCCAAAACAAGACCAGTTTTCAAGAAAATAACCTGCTTTCTGTGGGATTTTTGGGGAATTCCGGGGAAACCTTTTTGCAAAAAGGTTTCCCCGGACCCTTTCCAAAAAACTTTAAACTATTGTGTCAGCAAAGTTGATTGCAAAGCGTCAGTATATAAAAATTTTGTCAGCTGCACAAAATCAAGGTATTCCGGATCTGCACCCGATTCTGTCAATATAAATAGTCTGAAAGCTTTTGAAGGTGGGGTTCGGGGAGGGAACTTTTCCCGAAAAGTTCCCTCCCCGATGCCTCATTTTTCACAATAATCAATACACGCCTGGATGTAGGCGATGACGTTTTCTACGGGGACTTCGGGTTCGAGGAGGTGGGTGGGGCAGACGTAGAGACCGCCCTGACGGCCGGCGATGCCGAGGTTTTCGAAGACGGTACGGCGGACGTCTTCGGGGGTACCGAAGGGCATGACGGACTGGGTACCGATGGTACCGTGGAAGGAGAGGCGGTCACCGAAGGTGTCGTGGATCTTTTTGAAGTCCATGCATTCCGGCTGGACGGGGTCGAGGACGTCGACGCCCGCTTCGATGAGCTGGGGGATCAGTTCGGTCACATGACCGCAGGAGTGGTAGAAGATGATGACATCGGGATTGACGGCGCGTGCGGCGTCGATGACGCGCTTGAGACGGGGCTTCAGCCATTCGCCGTAGAGACCTTCGCTCATCATAATGGTGAACTGCATGCCCACATCGTCGCCGAGGAAGAGAACGTCCGCGCCGGCTTTTGTATAGCTGACGGCGCGCTGTACGGCGATGTCGGTCACGCGGTCGAGGAGGACTTCCGCGATGGGATCTTCGCTCATCATATCACACATGAGGTTTTCCATCCCGCGCATATACCACGCGGTCTCCCAGATGGTACACTGCATTCCGCCGATGACGGCTCGTCCGGCGTCGTGGAGCTGTTTTGCGGCGGCGGTCTGTGCGGCGAGGCCGTTTCCGTCGGGATCGAACTGCGGAAAGGGATAGGCGAGGATCTGTTCGACGGAGTCGAAGTGTTCCATGGGGTGGTGCATATAGGTCATATGGAATGCGGCGGCGGAGCCGGGTTCGTTTGCCACACCCCAGCCGTTGATATGGGTTCCGGGTTTGAAGGTCTTGCCGGGGTAGTATTTCAGAAATTCGTCATAGGATGCACATTTTGCGGGGAGATCGCTGATGTAGCCTGCCCCCTCGGGGACGCGGATATCATGTTCGGCGGTATAGGCGAGGTATTTCTCTCGAAGGCTGGGACACATATTGAATTCCGCGGGCATGTAGGAATAGCCCGTACGGCGGGCGATGGAAAGGTAATTTTCACGGCTTGTCATGAGGGACTCCTTTCAGACGTTTTTAATCTTGTGTGATTAGTATAACATATAATTGATTTAAAATCAATGGAAGCGGGGCACCGCGCAGGAGTGAATTCCCCTTGAATTTGCACTCGCTTTGATGTATAATAGTGTAAAATCGGGTGATATTCGGAGTATTATAGTATTATGATGGACTTGTTTGATAAACTGAATGAACAGCAGATCGAGGCTGTTGCCGCGACCGAAGGCTACGTGCGTATCATCGCCGGTGCCGGTTCCGGTAAAACCAAAACCCTGACTCACCGTTATGCCTACCTCGTGAAGGCCGCCGGTATCCACCCCGGCAATGTTCTCTGCGTTACCTTCACCAATAAAGCGGCGGGCGAAATGAAACGCCGTGTCCGTTCCCTCGTCGGCGACGGGTACGATACGTCGCTCATCACGACGTATCACGGATTCTGTGTCCGCGTCCTGCGTGAGGACATCGGACGGCTGTTCTATCCTCAGAGTTTCCCCATCCTTGATGAGTCCGACCAGAAAAAGATCCTCGAGGAGATCTATGCCGAACTCGAAATCAAGCTCGACCGCGCCAGCTTCGAGAAGATCCTCGACAGCATCCACTACATCAAGGCGCATGAACCGTACGTGAATAAGTTTGTGACCGGCAATTTCGGTTCGCCCGAACAGGATGAATCCCTCGAAAAACGGATCATCCGTATGTATATGGAAAAACAGAAAAAAACGTTCGGTCTCGACTTCGATGACCTCATCTCCTTTACGTTCGAAATTTTCGAGCGCTATCCCGAGGTCCTCCGGAAGTGGCAGGAACGTCTGCATTATATCCAGGTCGACGAGTTCCAGGATTCCTCTTTCCGGGAGCTGAATCTCATCCGGATGCTTTCCGCCGAGCATAAAAACCTGTTTGTCGTCGGTGATCCCGACCAGAACATCTACGAATGGCGCGGCGCCGCCATGGAACACCTCGTCAAGTTTGACGAGACCTTCCCCGGCACGCAGACCATCCTGCTCAACCGGAACTACCGTTCCACGGGGAATATTCTGAATACTGCCAATACCCTCATCGGACATAATAAAAACCGCATTCCGAAAAATCTGTTCACCACCGGCGACCGCGGGGCGGATGTCGTCCACCTCCACGCCAAGTCCGAAGGGGACGAGGGGCGGTTCATGGCGGAAGAGATCAAAAAACTCGTTGCACGCGACGGTCATGCATACCGTGACATCGCCGTGCTGTACCGCTCGGGCTTCCTGTCGCGCTTCGTAGAACAGTCGCTGATGGCGGCGGGTATACCCTATGAACTGTACGGCAGTGTGCGCTTTTACGAACGCATGGAGATCCGCGACGCGCTGGCGTACCTCAAACTGATCGTTTACAACGACAACAACGCGTTCGAACGCGTCATCAATACCCCGAAGCGGATGTTCGGCAAGCGGAAAATGGCCGTCCTGCGCGACCTCGCCGTCCGCGAGGATTTATCGTATTACGAAACTCTTGTGAAGTACGTTGACCTGCCGGAATTTCAGCGGTCGGGCGCGGCGCAATTCGTCGAGGTCATCGAGACGATGCGGAAGAACTACCGCGATATGCCCCTCTCGGATGTGATCGAATCCGTGCTGGCGCAGTCGGGGTACGAGCAGTACATCCGTGAAAACGGCAGCATGGAACGCCTCGACAACCTTGCTGAATTCAAGCGGACGGCGCTCGAAGCCGAGCGGAGCTGGGGGGAATTCTATCCGCTCGAGGAGTTTCTGAGTCAGGCGGCGCTGCAAGCGAAGAACGATGAGTCCGAGGAAAACACGGACAAGGTCAAGCTGATGACCATCCACGCGTCGAAGGGACTGGAGTTCCCGGTGTGCTTCGTGTGCGGCTTCTCAGAGGGGATCTTCCCGTCCGGACGCACGCTGGAGGAGCGCAAGGATGCAGGGCTTGAGGAGGAACGCCGGCTATGCTTTGTCGCGCTGACCCGTGCGATGAAGCGGCTGTATCTGACGGAATCCGAAGGCACGTCCGCACAGGGCGGCGGTCAGTCGCCCAGACAGAAGAGACCGTCGCGGTTTATTTTCGAGATCGGCGAGCAGAACTACGTTCGTATCGGGACGATCCCGAAAGATCTCGCGGAGGCGGGAACGGCGCAGATGAACGCGCCGTCTGCGGCCGTCGGACGCAGCGTCGGGACGGTCGTGGAACATCCGGTGTTCGGCAAGGGAACGATCACGGCGGTGGACAATGACCGTAGGATTTACAGTATTTTATTTGAAAGATCGAACAGCGTGAAGCCGGTCGGGATGGATTACGACTTTGACGCATGGAAAAATCTTGCGGAACTGCGGAAAAACGCACTCGAAAACGCGAAGCGTGAGACGGAAGCCGTGAAACAGGCACCGGAACCGGAAGTCAAGGCTGACGAACCGGTGCAGGAGCAGTTCACGATTGAGATTCCGGAACCGCAGGCGGAGGATGTAGAGCTGCCGATGCCCGAACCGGAAGAGATTCCGGAGATTGAGGTGCCGGAGTCCGTCAAAGAGAAAAAGAAAAACGACCCGTCGGATCAGATTCCGATTACGGTGGACGAAGACGTTCCAGCGAAGCCGAAGATGAAGAAACAGGCGATCCCGGAAAAGTACCGGAACGCGGAATGGCTTCAGAAGGTGGACGAGGGAGAAGAAAACCTCTGGAAGAGGGACGATGTGCCGCACGAAGGCTGGACATGCGAAGCGATCTATGACCTCGGCGAGCCGGTGGGGATCTGCCGGATGTGCGGGCATCAGATCATCCGGTACGTCCACGTGATGAGTCATCCGGAATATCCGCGGAAGATCGGCGCGGGATGCGTCTGTGCGGGACGGATGGAAGGTGACGTAGAGCGCGCGAGAGAGCGAGAGAACGCGTTCAAGAACCGTCAGGCACGTTTGGAGACGTTTCTGCGGATTCCGCTGAAGCGGAGCCGGAACGGGAACGAATACATCAAGTACAAGAACGAGATCATCACGATTCTCCGTGACAAGTACAAGGAAGGGTACTATAAATCGGTATACAAAAACACGTATTCCATGCCGTTTTCCAGCAAGGAAGCGGCGCTGGTGGATGTCTTCGACAAGATCGACCCTCCGGTGGAGGTGTGAGGGAGAAAATGCACGCCTGCGGGAGAGACACTTCGTGTCTCAGAAAGGAAGAAAAATGACCCGAAGGTCATTTTTCTAAAATTAATGTGCCTGCGCGGCACGGCGCAAGAGAGACCCGGTCGCGGGCCTCTCTTGACTCTCCGCGACCAAAGGAGGGGAAGGATCCCCTCCTCTGGACTCTTCCCCTCGGATTATGCGCTAACCGCGGGGGCTAAGGATAAAGCATATTTTGTAGCCGGAAGTCAGGATTTTTCCGCGGTTAGCCTATATCTGCGCAACCCTTGCACCGGTATGTACGTGTCGAGTTTTGTCTCGACTGCCCAGCTTCAAAAGCGCAAGGGAGGTCCAGGAGGGAACCGTCCTGGTCGCCGAGAGTCAAGAGAGGCTCGCGATCGAGCCTCTTTTGCGCCGCCACGCGCAGTGGCATAAAAATAGAAAAAAGCACCGTCAGGTGCTTTTTTCTTCCTTATAAACTTCGCTTAGTCGCCAAGCTTCTTGTAGTCTTCGATACAGCGTTCGAGTCTCTTTTCGATCGACTTGCTCTGTCCCTGATAGTAGGACGCAAACGCGCCGTCGTTCGCCGCGCCGTATACTGCATTGGTGAAAATGGAACCGATACCGAGTTCCTTGTCCGCCATCATGATGAAGGAGGTGCTGATGTGATCGTAAATGATGTCAACCATCTGCGCGTCTTCACGGCCGTCGGAATACTTGACCTTCAGAGCCGTGTCGTACCATGCCGGAACAACCGTGCGGTAGGACTGCGCACAGAGCGCTTCCATTGCCGCGCATACCGTGTCGAGTTTGTCAGCCGGTGCGGATACCGGAACTGCGCCGCCGTTGCCGTTTACCGTCGCTGCCGCAGACATGTAATCAAGGTTTTCGGAGAGCTTCGGATAGGGTACCATACCGTAGTCAAACGCTACGTTGCGGAGTGCGTGTGCGGTAGAGAACTGTCCGGGGTAGAAGAGAGAGGTCTGATTGATGAAGGTGTCCTGCTTGCTGCCTTCCATGGAGATGCTGTCGGTGTACAGCAGACGGTACAGGGTCTCACCCCACTTGATGCCGTCTTCTGTCATGATTTCGAGAACCGGGTAGCCGTCCGCGTCACGGGAGGAGAAGGTCAGACCGGTGGACATGGAGAGATAGTTCGGGATGCCCCACTGTTCGTAGCGGAAACCGAAAATGTCGCCTGCGTCGTCTGCGCCGTCGCCGTTGACGTCGGTGTGTACGGTGCGGCAGTAGTCCGCAAAGACATCATAGGTCCAGGTTCCGTCGAGAACATGGGTGTAGATTTCCTGTACATCGCCGAAATAGTCGGTGAACATCGCCTTGTTGAAGTACATCGCGGATGCGCCGAACATACAGGTCAGGAAGAGGTCGCCGTTGAGGAAGTAGCGCTTGGAGTTGTCGATCGCACCCTGTTCCATCATTTCCGTGTACCACCACGGCTGGTCAAGGTCGATGTAATCGGAAAGGGTCTTGAGGTCGTGGAAGTAGCCGCGGATGGACTGCTGCCACAGACGGGAGCTTTCTTCGACGATCAGGTCGTAGTCACCGGTGCCTGCCTGAAGCGCGAGGGATACCTGGTTCGGGAAGCCGTCCCAGCTCGCGTCGCCTTCGATCCAGTTGAACTTGACGTTCAGGCGTTCTTCCACGGAGAGGTTGCGGTTATAAACCGCGTCCATGACAACGTCGCCGCTGAGTTCGCCGAGACAGTCGTATTTGATGGTGTCTTCGCTGCCGAAATGATAGACGTTGAGCGTTGTGCCGTTGAAATTGAGATCTTTCGGGAGATTGTCGGGGGTCGTTGCGCGGGTGATTTCGGTTTCTTCCGACGTGTCTTCGGATGCCGTCGGAGTGGTGGATGTCGTGCCGCCTTCCGCTGTTTCGCCGCCGTCTGCACAGGAGACAAACGTCGGTGCGAGCATGAGGGCACACAGAATTAGAGCAAGAACTTTTTTCATAGCGCACCTTTCTTGATTTCTTACGTTTCGGAGAAATCTTTAATTGTTATAATATAATTATGCATGCCGGAACCGGATTTTATCCGATATTTATTTTACAGGATTTGCATCATCGTGTCAACAAAAATTTGCGGTCCGGTGAAATTTTTAAACAATATTATTTTATTCCACCGCGATGCATTCCCCGAGGACGGTCGAATAGATCAGCGTTTCGGCAATTTCTTCGCCGAACATTTTTCCGCAGATGCCGCGGTAGTAGAGGAGCTGGTTCCGGTGACGGTCTGTGAGTTTTTTGCAGGCACGGGCGCGGTCCTGCCATTCTTCGGCGGACAGACTGTCCGTTTTGTAGTCCACGAGGACGAGACGGCCGCTGTCAGGATCGCGGAAGACGCAGTCCACAACGCCCTGTACGGTGATTTTTACGCCCTCGGCGTGCAGTTTTTCGCGGAAGACTTCGTCAGCGGTGAACTGTTCAGCGGGCATGCGCGTATTGAAGCGGAATTCGCGCCGAACCATTGGGGAACGGCGGATTTTGTCCATCAGGTCACTGCGTACAAAGCGTTTCAGCTGGTTCATATTCACCATGTCTGCGAGCTTTGCGCTGAGGTGACGGGTTTTCACGAGACGATCGAGTTCGTATTCCGCGCCGTGTTCCGCGAGACCCGTGAAGTCCGCAAACTGCAGAAAAATGTGCGTCGCACTGCCGCGGTCGGCGGCTTTTACGTCGCTGTCACCTGTCATAAAGCGCGGACGCAGCCCTTTTACGGGTTCGGCGGGTTCTTCCTTAACGGAAGTTTCCTCATCTGTGACTGCCTCCGTGACGGGCGTAAAGCCGGTTTCCGTGATTGCGTAGACGGTGTCGGCGATGCGTCCTTCATCGAGAATTTCGGGGTACAGACCCGAGACGGACAGCTTCGACGGGATCGCAGCGAGATATTCGTGCGGGTAGGCGAAGGAGAACCGTTTGCGCAGGGCGGTTTCGTCGATGAAGTTTTCCTCAGATCCGGCGGAAACCGCGGGATTTTCTGCGGGAAGAGGGGCTTCTGCTGCCGTTTCTTCCGTCAGCAGGGACGTTTCGGGGATCTGCGTGATGTGATAGAAGTCCGCGTTGCCGACTTTTGCCGCCGCGCCGATGATCCACTGGATGTATGTTCCCTGACCGGTAACGAAATAGCCGTCGGCGCAGTCGCGTGTCTGTTCGGATTCTTCCATCAGCTTTTCTGCGTTCGGAACCTTCGCCGTCACGATCAGGCGGTTTCGCGCCCGGGTCAGTGCGACGTAGAGCATGCGCATTTCCTCCGCTACCGCTTCGCCGCGCATCTTTTCCGCGATCGCGCACCGGATGAAGTTGCCGCACCGAACCAGCCCCCCTTCGTCGGGGAGGTACATTCCAAGCCCCAGTTCGCGGTCGATCAGGACGCTGCCGCGCTCGTCGGCGGTGTTGCGCCGCTTCGAGCATTCCGCGAGGAAGCAGACCGGGAATTCCAGCCCCTTTGACGTGTGAATGCTCATGATTGAGACGGCGTCGGTGTCGGCGGGGACGGTGCTTTCTTCGTTTGTGCCGTCGGTGTCTGCGAGGTAGGCGAGGAAGCCGGAGATGCCCCCGAACCGGGACGGTCCCGCTTCGCCGGAGCCTTCGTACGTCCGCGCCAGCAGGCAGAACCGGTTGACGGCGTCGCGCTCGGTCGGATTCCCGCGGATCCCGTCGACGGCAAACAGGCGCACGTCGTGGATGAGGAACTCGATGTACCGGTCGGACGGCATACCGCGCGAGGCGGTCTTGTGGCGGCTCACCCAGTCGAGGAAATCCGCACATTTTTTGCGCAGTTCCGGCGTGATGACGGGCGGTTCCTTCGGGGAAAATTCCGTCGTATCGTCGAGAGCTTCGATATTATCGATAAGATTTTCGTTTTTCGCGACTGCTTCACAAGCCATATACAGCGGCATGTCGGAGTCGGAGGAAACGGAGGATACGCGGCGGAGCATCACGAGGTCGGCGACGGTGAAGCCGAAGACGGGGGAACGCATCGCTCCCGCCGCCGGAACGTCGCGGAGCGGGTTGTCGACCACGTTCAGCAGGCACATCAGAAACTGCACCGACGCGTAGGATGTGACCGGACGTGCGGTCTTCATCTTGACGGGGATGCCGTATTCGGCGAGGGCAGATTCGTAGTCCGCGGCGGCGGAAATCGCACTGCGCGGCGACGGGCTTCGCAGGAGGATCGCAATGTCGGATGCACGCAGAACGGACGTGCCGTCGGGGGAATATTTCCCGATCATGTCACGGATACGTCGGGCGATGTATACGGCTTCGGGGTTCGTTTTTCGGGTATAGGAGGGTTCTTCGTCTTCGTCCCCGGTGCGTTTTCGCGGACATTCGATGAGGCAGACCTCTACGGGATCGGCGGCAGGTTCGGTTTTTGCGTGGATGAGGGCGTCTCCGTCGTCGTAGGGGATGCCGCCGTGGGGGAGTGTGTAGTCGGAAACCATGTTGACGAAGCGTACGACGGGGCTGTCGCACCGGAAATTTTCGCTCATAAAGAGGGAGTGTCCTTCATCGGGGGCAAAGTCCGGTGCGCTTTTTTCTTCCGCAGCAGGATCGATGACGTTCCAGGCACGGCGGTATTCCGCAAACACTTCCGGTTCGGCGCCGCGGAAACGGTAGATCGACTGCTTGATGTCGCCGACCATGAAACGTACGCTCGACTCCGAGATCGCGCGGAAAATGCGGTCCTGCACGCGGTTGGTGTCCTGATATTCGTCAATGAAGACGTACTTATAGCGGCTTCCGACTTCGCGTGCGGCGTTCGTGGGTGTGCCGTCGGGATGCAGGAACAGCTTGATGGCGAGGGTTTCGAGGTCACTGTATTCGAGCGCGGACGCGGTGCGCTTGCGGCGTTCGAGTTCGCGGAAGTACGCACCGATGACGTTCTTTGCACAGCGCAGGACGGCGGCGGTGCGGTGTGCGGCGGTGCGGATTTCATCTTCTGTGAAGGGGAAGAATGCCTCGGAAAAATGTTCGATGTCCTTCTTGAGCCGTTCGCGGTGGAACTTGAACCGGTCGGAGGCTTCACACGCATCCTTTGCGGGAAGAGTGCCGAGACGCGGCGGGGCATATGATGCGAAAATGGCACGCAGATTGTCGTACGTGACGGTGCTGAGTGACTGATGCACCCGTTCGAGCCACTCGATGGTGTAATGCAGGACGGGACCGTATTTGTCGTTGACTTTGGGGTAAGTTGGAAACTCATCCGCGCACTCGGAGAAGATTTTAAAATAATGTTTGGTTAGTTCTTCCAGTCGTCCGCGCAGGATCGCACCATGACGGGAATTCAGGATGCCGTCCGCGGCTTCGTCGAGATCATCTGCGTAACGGTCGAGTGCGGACTCATCTTCTGCCGCCGCTACGAGCGACTCCGCAATGCGGAGCAATTCCTCGTCGAGCGCTGCGCTGTCACGCGCCTGTCCGATGACATCCGCCAGTTCCGCGAAGGATACAATGCCTTTTTTGCCACTTTCATTATGTGAGTGTCCGTCGATTCGTGAGATTCCTTCGTTATGTGAGAAGAAATCATCCACGACGTCGCGCATGGCGGCGGTTTTCATGGCGCGTATGGTCGAAACGTCGGCGACCCGGTAGTCGGGGGAGAGCCCCAGAGTCGGGAAATAGGGGCGCAGAGATTTATATAAAAAGGAATGAATGGTCGAAATATCGGCGGACGGAAGGGCGGCGAGGTGCCGTCCGACACGGTGTCCCTCTGCGGAAAGTTCGCGCAGACGCCGGGAGATACGCGAACGCATCTCCGCTGCGGCGGCACGGGTATAGGTCACGATGAGCATTTCGGACAGTTCGGCGCGGTCTTCGATGAGCAGTTCGGAGATGCGTCCGGTGAGAGCGGCGGTCTTTCCGCTTCCTGCCGCTGCGGATAACAGGAGGTTTCCGTCGCCGTAGAATACGGCGCGCTCCTGTGCGGGTGTATATTTCATAGATTACTCCGTATGTAAGCAATGTGAACAGTCGGGTGTGCGCATTGGTGAGGATAAAAATAAATTTAGAACACTTGTTCTGGATGGGCTTGGGCTTGAGGAGAGTGATGGGTGTATGAGTGGGTGTATAAAATTTCGGGTTTTCGAGAGTGAAAATCAGTATAGAACAACTGTTCTATACTCTGCACACCATTTTATTGCTGCAATATTCGCAGGGAAGACGTCCGCCGCGCATTTTCGGTGCGGCATGGGCGATTCCGGACGTAATTTCCGTCGCAATTCCGGAGATGGTGTCGGAGAGTTCGCGGTAGAGCTGGCCGAATTCCTCCAGTGTCGCGAGAGCGGCGGAGGAACGGATCTCGCCCGATTTGTTCTTCTTCACGGGGATGTATTCGCCGGTCAGACCACGGTCCATGGCATCGAGGATTTCCTCGTCGGCGAGGAAAATCCCGCTGCGGCCGATGGTTTTGATGACCAGTTCACGCGCTTCGTCGGCGGTGAGCCAGTTTTCCGACAGACCGCTGCCCGGTCTTGCCGAGAAGTAAACCGCGCCGCCGGGGAGCAGTTCGCCCGGTTTTGCGATGCCGGGGATGCCCGATTTCCAGACGGAGAACAGATAGATGAGCAGCTGTACGCCGATCCCCTGTTTTACGTCGTTGAGAGAAAAGGTTTTTGAGCCGGTTTTATAGTCCACCACGCGGACGTAGGACTGACCGTCCTCTGCTTTATAGACATCCACGCGGTCGGCAATCCCGCGGAGGACGACTTCGAAGCCGTCTTCCGTTATGAATTTCACCGGCGAAACGGCGCGCTGACCGTCGTTCGTACGGACACCGATCGGCAGTTCATACGCGGCGGGGACGAATCCACTCTGTGCGATTTCACGGAGGATTGCCTCGAGGAAGACCAGTACCGAGCGGCGCAGGCGGATGAACAGGTATTCGAGGCGTGCGTCCATGCGGATGCCCTCGGGGACGATTTTTTTCAGCTCATCGGAGGGGGTGACGGCACTTTCCTCGTCGGTCTGCAGGCGGATGAGGTCCCACATACCGGACTGGCGTGCCAGTTTTCGGATGTAGTCGCCGATGCAGCGGTCCGCACGGCGTTCAATTTCATCGCGGGACATCGCGGTGACGTCCGCGCCTTCGGGCAGGTCGCGGAAGAATTTTTCGAGGATCTCGTGGACGAACACGCCGACGTCGGGAGTGGAGATCTCTGCCCTGGCGTCCGCGGAGAGCTTCATTTTGTACTGACACCAGTACAGGAACGGGCAGTCGATGAATTTTTCGATCCGCGACTGCGTGAGATTCAGGCGACGTTTGGGGAAATCGCGGGAAACTGCGGAGTTTTCCACAGGATCGTTTTCCGTTTCGTCCGGTTCGGCATCCGGCTCCGGTTCGAGCTTTACGACATCGCGGGCGGCAGTCAGCGGAACATCATAGAGCTGCGTTTCCGTTTCGCGGGCGAGCTGTTCGAGAAAATCGTGTTCCGCACCGTCCGCAGGACGGCGGGACAGCAGATACTCTGCAGACGACGGATGGTACAGGACATCCGAAAGCGGTTTTGCGCCGAACGAGGTCACGCGGGATTCACCGACGAGCGCGGCGATGCGGGATGCGCCTTCGGACAGGGCGGCGTCCCCTGTGACGGGAGCGAGAATGAAGAGTTTTTCCGTCGCGGCGGAGGCAGTGCGGTAGTACATGAAATATTCGCGGGCGGTGCGGAGTTTCAGGTTGGGCGTGGCGATGTCGAGACCGATCGTTTCCAGACGTATGCGGTCGCCTTCGGAGAAAAATGTGCCGTCATCGGTGGGATTTCCGGGGAATTCACCCTCGACGGCGCCGAGCAGGATTACGCATTTCACTTCGTCGAAGCGAACACCGGTCGCACTGCCGAGTACAACTTCGTCGATGCCCGTCGGGATCGTACCGATGTCCATGGAGGACGCGACGCGCTGGAACAGCCCGGAGAAGCGTCCCGCGTCGAGGGTCACGCCGTCGAGCATGGTGACCATTCGGTCGAGGATCTCGCAGACTGCCTGCCATCCCGCGCCGATTTTTTCGGCTTCCGCTGTCATGCCGCGGGAACGGTATTCGTCCGCGGTGCGCTCGAGTGCTGCTTCGAGGCCGATGTCCTCCGCGAAGTAAACGATGCTTTCGCAGATTGTGCGGACGTCAGCGGGGACGGTTTTTCCGTCGGATTCGAAGACGGAGAGGAGCTTTGCGAGTGGTGGGATAATTTTTTCACGGGCGCGGTTCGCGATCTTCAGCATGATCTCGGCGCGCGGTGTGCGCTCTGTCTTGTAGCCGTCGGGGTTCATCGACCAGCCTTCCTCGCTCGTGTACATGCGGCGGCCGCGGATGTTCCACGTTTCGGTGTAGAGTTCGAAGACGTCGCTTTCGTATTCGTCGAGCGGAGTGAGCCCGGTTTTGATCATGCGGATGAGGTCGCGGCGCATCCACCCGGACGACTGTACGCCGAACGCGGACAGGATCAGACGTACGGCGGGGGATGAGGAGACGTCGCCGGGTTCGGAGATGAAACAGCGGATGCCGTGGGCACGGAGGGCGGTGTCGGTGATACCCTCGAGTTTTTTTATGTCGCGGGCGACGACAGCAATGTCACTGCAGCGGTATCCTTCGCGGAGGAGACGGTCGATAAGGGATGCGCATGCTTCGGCTTCGTCGAACCGGTCGGCGCAGCGGAGGATCTCGACGTTTTCGATGTCTGCGAGGGTTGCAGGAACGGGCGGAGTGACCGCCGTGCCGTAATCGAACAGGTAACGTTCAACGGCGGCGAGAGCGGAGTCCGGCTTGTGGCGGCGGTCGGTGTCCAGCGAGATACGGTTGACTTCGCGTCCGGCACGCGCGGCGATGCGGAGCGCAGTCTTATAGAATTCGCGCACCTCCGCAAACTGAAGTTCATCATCCGAAGGGATGCCGGGGCAGGCGAAGGTGACGGTCACGTCGTCGGACTGGCGGACGATCTGTTCGAGGATGCGTTCTTCCGCACGGGTGAGGGAGAAAAACGAGTCGATGAAGACAGCCTTGCCCTTGAAATAGGGATGGTCACGCAGGGTGACGGCGAGATTGTCGAGGAGGTCGCCGCGGTCAATGTACTCTTCATGGAGAAGGGAATTGTAAGCGGCGTAGACGAGGACGGCGTCGCGGAGACGCGCGGAGAGGGAACCGTCGGCGTCACCGAGCTGGTCGAGGGCGGCTTCGGCGTCGGCGGGGGAGATGCCGCTTCCTTTGAGTTCGTCGAGGGCACGGAGAAGATGGGGGATATTGCGGTCCTCGCGTCCGCCGGCGGTTTTGTTGAAGACGGTCATGCCGCTCCAGACGGAGAGCATCGCACGCCATACGATCAGCATCCGGCTGCCTTCGTCCACGACGGTGTCGGCAAGTCCGCCGAACTCACGGAAGACGGAGTTGGCAAGCCGTGTGAAGTTGGTGATCTCGAGACGGAGATACGCCGATTCGGGGAGGGATTCCGCGATGCGCGTTTCCCATACGACGGTTTGCTGTTCGGGCACGATCAGCACGATGTCGCGGTCGGTTTCCGCGACGGTCTGCCGGATGAGGTCGACGACAGCGGTGGATTTGCCCGTACCGCTGCGTCCGGTGATGTAATTGAGCATTTTTTCCTCTGTGTGATAGAAAAGCGGGGGGGGGGGGGGGGGGGGTGG
>JAFQFS010000144.1 GCA_017398585.1 Clostridia bacterium | reverse complement strand
TCCGTGATACAGTGCGCCCTTTTAGAATTCAGCTACGTTTACTTTTTCACCGCACTCCTTGGCTGCCGCCGTTCGTGCTTCGCCTTCGTTGAAACTGTATGTCAGCTGACAGAACGATAAAAAGCGAGGACGGCGGCAGCCAAGACGAGCGGGCACTGACAAAATGTAGAAGGATTTCACTCCTTCACACTATATCAAGGTTATCCTATCCGGCGTGGGAAGTCAGGGTCTCGGTGGTCCCTGACTTCCGTCTTCACCCTTCCTCAGGCTTTGGATCGCACATATTTTGTCAGCTGGGACAGACTAAATGTCAGCGCACAGACCCATCCAAAATCCCCCTTTCACTAACCCATATAAGCTGAAAAATCCGGCTACCACAGTATAAAGTTCTTTGCTCAGCTTTCTTTCAAGAAAGCGCGTTCCCCTTTCACTAACAATCCGCACTCCCAATATTCCAACAGCCCATAAACCCACATTAATTCCATATATAAAGGAGGACTCATCATGGCAAAACAGATCACCATTGCCGGAAATCCGATCCGTAAGTATAAGATCGTGTACGGCGCGAACCCCGAAGCCGCTGTGGAACTGCAGAAGTATCTGGCACGCACGACCGGTGTAACACTTCCGCTGGTTCATGAGTGTCAGAAGAACGAATTTGAAATCCGGGTCGGCAAGACGAACCGCATTAATCCGAGACTTGTCTATGACGGGATTGACAACCACGGATTCGTTATCAAGGTTGCCGGCGGCAACCTCACCATCCGCGGCAACGACGCGCTCGGCGATATGTACGGCGTGTACGAATTTCTTGACCGTTTCGTCGGCTGGCGCTTCGTCCATAAGGATACCGATTATCTGAAGGACGGCGACGTCGACCTGCCCGAGGGACTGCGCTATAAGTTCAGCCCGCCGTATGAATACCGCCAGCTCGACTGGGTCTGCACACAAGACGATACATGGCGCCGAAAGAACGGCGAAAACCACCTCGACTTCCACTGGTTCGGTTTCGTTCATACCCTTTCCGACCTGTCTGAACTGAACAACCAGTTCACCGGTCAGCCCTGTCTGTCTGACCCTGCGGTTCTCGAAACGGTCAAGAAGAACGTCCGCAAGTGGCTTGACAACAACCCGCATGCGAAAATCATCTCCGTTTCCCAGAACGACAACCAGACCTACTGCAAGTGCGAAAAGTGTCAGGCGACCGACGCCGAAGAAGGAAGCCCCGCAGGTACTCTCCTCCGCTTTGTCAACGCCGTCGCAGATGACATCAAAGATGACTATCCGGACGTTTCCATCGAAACCCTCGCGTACCAGTACACCAGAAAAGCGCCGCTCATCACCAAGCCGCGCGATAACGTCATTATCCGTCTCTGCTCGATCGAATGCTGTTTCTCGCATCCGCTGTCCGATCCGGACTGCGAAGTCAACAAGGCGTTCCAGCACGATATCATCGAATGGGGCAAGATCTGCAACCGCCTCTATATCTGGGACTACGTAACCAATTTCCCGCACTATATTCCGCCGTTCCCGAACTTCCGCGTCCTGCTTGAAAACATGCGCTTCTTTGCGGAAAATCATGTCATCGGCATGTATCCGGAAGGAAACTACCAGTCCGAAACCGGTGAATTCGGCGAACTGCGTGCCTATCTTCTCGGCCGTGCAATGTGGAATTCCTACATGACGGAAGAAGAATATTTTGCATACATGGACGACTTCCTCGAGGGTTACTACGGAAAGAACGCCGCTCCGTACATCCGGAAATTCATCGACTTCACGCTGAAGGAATCCGAAGGACGCCACTTCAACATCTGGCAGAAGCCGTTTGACATCATCCCGCGCGAGGTTTACGAAGCAAACTTCGACAAAATCGAAGGCTGGTGGAACGAAGCGGAACGGGTTGGAAATCGTGCAAGAGTGCAGAAATCCCGTCTCCAGTGGACGTACATCAAGCTGATGCTGAATCCGGACGAAAAGACAGCCCGCAGATTCTTCCATACCGTCAATGCGCTCGGTATCCGCTGGAACGAATGGCATACGCTGTTCAGAGATGACGAAGAACCCGATTTCACGAAGCAGCCGATCGAGTGGCCGCACCGGTAAACGGTTCTGGAGGGAATATTATCCGGAAAGGAACATCCAATATGAAATGCTCTGAAATCAATATCCGCGATCCGTTTGTGGTCTGCAAAGACGGTACCTATTATATGTACGGTACCCGTGCTGCCCATTTCGGAAACGGCACCGGCGGTTTTGACGTCTATACCTCCACGGATCTGGAAACCTGGAGCGATCCCATCCCCTGCTTTGACTCCGCCGCGTTTGGTCTGAACCGCGCGGTCAACTGGGCACCCGAAGTACACCTCTATAAAGGTTCTTACTATATGCTGGCGACCTTCACCCGCGAAAGCGGTCTGCGCGCCACGCACATTCTTCGTGCGGACAGCCCGCTCGGTCCCTTCGAGCCGCACGGTGACCGCGTGCTGACCCCTGCGGAGTGGGAATGTCTCGACGGTACTCTCTATGTCAGTCCCGAAGGAACGCCTTATCTGGTGTTCTGTCACGAACACACCCAGATTCTCGACGGCACTATCTGCTATGTGGAGCTGAGCGAGGATCTGACCCGAGCCGTCGGCGAACCCGTGGTCCTGTTCAAGGCATCCGAAGCCGATCAGGTCAATGCTCTCCCGATCGGCGGGGAAGACCATTATGTCACAGACGGTCCCTATATGTACCGTTCGGAATCCGGCGAACAGTTTATGATCTGGTCGTCCTTCATCGACGGAAACTACGCGGTGTTCCCCGTGAAATTCGCGAACGGCAGACTGGGAACCGAATTTGAACATCAGGAACCCCTCATCACCGACGACGGCGGTCACGGCATGATCTTCCGTGCCGGCGAACATCTGTATCTTACATTCCATTCGCCGAATGCGTCCGGGTCCGAACATCCTCATTTTGTGGAGATCGCGGACCGTGGAGACCGTCTCGAACGGATCTGACACCCGGCGGTATGTCCGCATAACAGGAGGTATTATGTCCGATTCTGCTTTGTCCGGCGTCCTTGCCCACCGGCCCACGTGCTGGGTGAATCCCGATAAACTGCCCGTCCATGCAGTAAAACCGTTGTGTGACTGGATCGTCCCGGAAGAAAAAATCTGCGATGCGGAGAACCGCCTCCGCCGGTTTGCTCCTCTGATCGAAACCGTTTTTCCGGAAACGGCACCGACTCACGGCATCATTGAATCCGATCTGCGTGAGATCCCGGTAATGCGTACGGAACTGGAGAAATCCGGGAATACGTCCGTTCCCGGCAGATTGTTTCTGAAGATGGATAGCCATCTGCCCATCGCCGGATCGGTCAAGGCGAGAGGCGGGATTTATGAGGTGCTGAAACATGCGGAAGATCTGGCACTGGATGCCGGTATTCTGCGGGAAACGGATGACTACGCCAAACTGACCGGATACCGCGATTTCTTCCGCCGTTATACCGTGCAGGTCGGATCGACCGGCAATCTCGGGCTGTCCATCGGGATTATGAGCGCGGCACTCGGTTTCCGGGTAAAGATCCACATGTCCGCCGATGCAAAACAATGGAAAAAAGACCTGCTCCGTGCCCGCGGCGCGGAAGTGGTGGAATATGCAGAGGATTATTCTCTGGCGGTTGCGGAAGGGAGGAGAATGTCCGACACGGATCCCATGAGCTATTTTGTGGACGACGAACGATCCATGGATCTGTTTCTCGGATACGCGGCGGCAGCCGAACGGCTGAGAACTCAGCTGGAGGAACAAAAGATCCGGATCGATGAAAATCATCCTCTCTTTGTATATCTTCCGGCGGGCGTCGGCGGAGCACCGGGCGGGATCGCTTACGGTCTGCGCCAGACCTTCGGGGATCATGTCCACTGTTTCTTTGCGGAACCGGTGGAATGTCCGTCCGTGCTTCTTGGAATGGCAACGCGGAAATTCGGCGCTGCAAACGTGCATGACTACGGACTTTCCGGCAGAACCGAAGCAGACGGACTGGCGTGCGCCTCTCCTTCCGATTTTGTGACGCGTATCATGACGCCTCATCTGGCAGGGATTTTCACGGTCGACGACCGTTCCCTTTACCGGTATCTCCGTATGCTGTACCATGCGGAAGGAATCGAGATCGAGCCGTCCTCCTGTGCCGCATTTGCGGGACCGGAACGTCTCCGGAACGATCCCGGGATGGTTCGGTACTGTTCCGGAAACGGACTGACGGAGGCGGTGCTGACGGATGCCGTACAGATCGTCTGGGCGACCGGCGGGAGCATGATTCCTCCCGAAGTGCGCCGGCAGTATCTTGAAGCGCATCTTTGAAACGATAAAACAACAGAAAACTCCGGCTGATGAGGAATACGGTGCCGTATTTTCTCATCACCGGAGTTTTTTGTATGGTTCTGCGCAGATGTGCCGGAACTTTATCCTTCCAGTCCGAAGGTCTTTTCCTTCAGGTCAAGGTAATACAGATAATTCTCCGGCGATACGTCCGGCGGACAGCGGTGGTCACAGAAGGGGATATATCCACCGCGAGCGACAAGCGGTTCCAGCGTCTTCATGTATGCCTTGATCGCATCCTTGCCTTCGATCATCTTCATTTTGTCAAAGCCGCCCATGATCCGCAGATCCTTGCCAAACTCGTCGAACAGTTCGCCGGGATGCGCACAGGAATTGACTTCGTAGGGGAACAGGCAGTTGATGCCGGCTTCCAGGAAGTACGGCAGAAGGGGACGTACGTCACCGTCGCAGTCCGTGTACCAGATATCAACACCGTGCTGATGCAGTTTGTCGCCGATCCGCTTGTACCGCGGGAACACAACGGATTTGAAGAAATCCATGGAGACCAGCGGACCGTTCTTGCAGCAGATGTCTTCCCAGCCGCTTGCGAAGTCAAAATGGTAGCGGGGAAGTACCGCATCAAGATAATCCTCAACCAGCTGACATCGGGTTTCGACCATATCTTCCACCATATCCGGATAATCCGCAACCGCATACGCCAGACCTTCCACGGTCAGCATGTCGCGGATCCGGCCGATCATGGAGCCGCAGTTGATCCCGACCGGATACGTGCGGTCGTCGCGGCAGATTTTGTCGAGGTGTTCAAAGTTCGGTTTTCTGCATTCCGCGAAACGGTCGAAGCTGCGTTCCTTGACCGCTTTCCAGTCCTCGGGGGTCTCGATGGAGCTGCCGAGGTATCGCGGAATGGACGAATGTCCGTCCTTCGGGACTTCAATGATCAGTCCGGTCGCTTCCACCTGTACGACGGTGGTTTCCTTTTCTTCCAGAATTTTTGTTTCAAATCCGGGAGACATATCATAGTTTCCGCCGACCCCTGCGGGAGGTTCAAAAGCAAAGAATCTGTTTGCCTGTCCTTCGTCCGTAATGTTGTTTTCGGTGAAAATATCCCATATCTGATAGTTTTCACGCCAGTATCCGAATTCCATATTTACGGTACGGTCGAACGGCTTGTAGTGCATCTGGGCATTGAAGCGGTCGCGCTGTGTCATCGTACCTTTCCAGGGCTTTCTCGGTTCCATATTGATTTCCTTTCCGTGTGTATTCGGTCATGATCGGTCTGCAGGAGTCCGGCAGACCTGTGATATGTTCAGTATAACAGGAGTTTCAGCTTTTGTCAACAGCATTCAGCGGAAGCTGCCGTTCTGCAGCGCGCCGATAAGTTCAAGTACCGTCTTCCAGTCCCCGGCACGCGGATGAACGGTTTCGATCTCCCGGTTGGAACTGCAGTTGAACAGGATAGCCGCACTGCCGTGCAGGACGGCATCGTCACAGTTGGCGGGGAGGTCGTCGATCAGAACATCAATATGTTCTTCCAGACAGGCTTTTCCTTTCGCGTGTGTGCAGATCAGTTTGTCATAAACGATCCCGCCGTTTGCCAGTTCCTCTGCGGAGGTTTTGTACGGATCGGTGTAGGAGGCGGTGGTGCGTCCCGTGATGATGACGATCCGGTGTCCCGCTTCCTTCAGTTCTGCTGTGCCCCATGCCGCGTCGGGCTTGAACGGCGTATCCGGGACATACCGGTCGTAATAAGCTCTGGCAAAGCCGGGACGTTCGGCCTGCCATTCCTTCGGCAGATTACCGTAGGATATGTTTCTTCTGCGCACTTCTTCGAGTGTGACTCCGAAATATTCCGCGATAAACGGCTGGAAGTATTCAAACGAATCGGCAAGAGTGTCGTCAATATCAATTGCAATGTTCATGATGTGTATCGCCTTTCGCTGGTCTGTATAATAAAGTGAGTTCGATGGAGTTCTCGGGGAAAACTTTTTTTAAAAAAAGTTTTCCCCGAACCCTTTTCAAAAAAACTTAAAACTGGATAAAAAGACAAAGTTTGTACAAATTTTTTGTTAGATTTACACTGCACCTTGTTAATTTATTTGTCGGAAAGTTTTTGAGGAGGGGTTCGGGGAGGAACTTTTTTC
>JAFQFS010000143.1 GCA_017398585.1 Clostridia bacterium | reverse complement strand
GTTCACCATCGCGCTGAAGGAATCCGATTCCAATACGTACAATATTTATGGCGCGAATACCTACACCGCAGACACGTACATCGGCGACAGTGGGCATACCGGCTCGACACAAAAGATCACCATCGGCGAAAATACCGGCTTCGGTTCCGGTGCTGTCTACATGGTATCTCATGCGAATCTGAATCTTGGAAGATCCGGTCAGTCCTACTCCGGATTCAACCTAGCGAATCCGATCCATTTGAGCAACCGAACGCTGAACATCACGAACAATACCGGCTCGGCACTCACACTCAGCGGGGCGGTGGACAGCAAAAACACGTCGGGGAACGTCGTTTCCGGCGGCACTTTGAAGATCAACGGAAACGGAAAGAATTTCACCCTCAGCGCTCCGTTCACCGGAAACATGACGCTCGACCTGACGAACACTGGAAGCCAGACCGGATACATCAACTCCTCATTCACCGGCGACATCGACACGATCTACCGCAGCGGCGGAAAAACTGTCTACTATCGCCACAACATTAAAAACCAGCAGAATACCGGCGACACGTGGGTGTACGGCGGAAACAATACACGACTGCACGTTTCCTACGGCTCCGGTCTGGGAAGCGGAACGATCTATTTGGACGGCAATCTCTGCAACAACAGCCAGAGTTCCCGCCGAGTCTCGTTCGATCAGGACATCATGATCAACGGTTCCACCGCCTCCTTCCGTGTCGCGTACAAAAACGACGACTCGAAAGCCTCCATGCGTCTCAACGGCGTCATTGCGAGTGACCCGGCAAAAGACGGAAGCCATCGCCTCACGTTCAACGCGAACGAAAGCTCTCCCGGAATGATCTTCCTTTACGGCGAAAACACGTTTACGTGCGACTCCTACACGAACAGCGGATGCACAACCGAACTTACGCTTGGAACGGATACTGCACTCGGAAATCCATTGGAATCCGTTTTCCATCCGGCCGGCCATACGCGCATCTGTCTTGAGACGAATACGGCAGATGCGGTCAGGACGCTCGCAAACGACATCATCGTTGGAAATGGCAAAACGGTGCGTTTCAGCAATGCTTCCACCACTTGGGCCAGCAATACGGAGGACAGTTCCTGGTCGCAGGCTGGCGGCCTCGGCAGTGTGCGGATCACCTCCGACATTACCGGCACCAATACTTCAGTTGTGCGTTTTGGTGCATCGAGCGCTGCTCTCAATACCGGAAGCATCACGTACTCCGGCACCGTCGGCACGGCAGAAACGCCGATCAACTCTTCGATCATCGAGCCTGGTGTGGATTTCACCAGCGACCACGCGCAATTTTACGGAAACCTCACCAGTGCGGCAGATGCGAAACTGACCGTGGACGGCGGCCTGAGTGTTTCCGGCGACCTGAAACTTTCCAAAGACATCACGCTCATCGTCGATGATTTCGAGAACAATTTCACGCTGGTGGACGTTCTTGAGACGCTCACGATCCCGGCGGATGCCATGATCGAACTCACTGCGACAGAACC
>JAFQFS010000142.1 GCA_017398585.1 Clostridia bacterium | reverse complement strand
TCAGCCGCTCTGACTGAAAAAAGCCCGGACGGCGACAGCCAAGCCGGGCGGGCAGTTTCTCTATGTAGAAGTATTTCTAACGATTGCACGAGATTAAGGTTAGCCCATATGGCGTGGGAAGTCAGGGTCTCGGTGGTCCCTGACTTCCGTCTCCACTACTACATAGGTCTTGGATGTCTATATTTTGTCAGCTGGGACAGACTAAATGGCTACGCACAGACCCATCCAAAATCCCCTTTTTACTAACCCATATAAGCTGAAAAATCCGGCTACCACAGATTAAAGTTCTTTGCGGAGCTTTCTTTCAAGAAAGCGACCGTTTCCCCTTTCCTCCACCCTTGCAATCTCCCCACCCCTGTAGTATAATAAAAGAAAAAACGAAAGAAAAAGGAGACCACACCTATGAGAACCGGAATCTGTACGACCGATTTTGAAGTGACCGATCGTCTGCCTCTTCCCGCCGACCGCCTGTTCGGACGGATCCGGGAGTTTGGCTTCGGATGCGTCCAGTTTGCGTTTTCCTCCATCGCGGAAAGCGAATTCTCGCCCACCGGACAGATCGAGATCCCCGACCGGATCCCCACTGCCGCACTCGATGCTGCCGCACGCTCCGCTGACCGCTTTGATCTTCCCATCGAGGTCATCAACGGGACATTCAACATGGCGCATCCGGACGAAGATGTGCGCCATGAAGGCATCAAACGCTTTGCCCTGCTGACCGAAGCCGCAGAAATCCTCGGAGCAAAGTACATTTCGCTCTGCTCCGGTACCCGCTTCGAAGAACATCTCTGGACGTACTCCCCCGAGAACCGTTCCCCTGCCGCGTGGGTCGACATGCTTGACACCGTCAAGCGTGCCGTCGAACTTGCCGAACGCCGGAACATCACCCTCGCCATCGAATCGGAAGCCTCCAATATCATCGACACGCCAGAAAACGCCCGCCGCGTCATGGACGAAGTCGGCTCCGACCATCTGAAAATGATCCTCGACTGCGCAAATCTCTTCCACGTCGGCCGTGCACATCCCGAATATGTGCAGGAAACCATCGCCCATGCGTTCGATCTCTTCGGCGACGATATCGTCATTGCGCACGGCAAGGACATCCGCGAAGGTGACGGCATCGCCTTCTGCGGTACCGGACGAGGCATCGTCGACTTCCCCTTCACCGCGCAGATGCTCAAAAAATACGGCTACACCGGCGACATGTTTCTCCACGGAATCTACGACGAAGCCGATATGCCCTTCGCCCTCGCTCACTGGAAAGCTGCCGAACAATCGGCAGAATAAAAAGGAGGTACTCCATTATGCTGTCCCTTCCCCTGATCAACGGTCAGTCCACCCCCGCGACCCGTCCCGCGTTCCTGCACGAACTGCGCCGCGCCGGGATCGAACGTGTCTTCATCTGCCCCGGCAACCCCTTCGGCGATGAGAAAAAACTCGATGCCGAAATGGCTCTGCTTACCGAAAACATCAATTTTTATAAAGAAAACGGCTTCGAGGTCGGCGTCTGGATCGGCGGTCTCGGTCACGGCGGTACCCTTTCCCACGAACATGCGAAAGCCGCACAGGACTACACCCTCCTCGTCGGTCTCGCAAGCGGCGGTTCGTCCTCCGACTCCTTCTGTCCCACCGATCCCGATTTCTTCGCGATGTACAGCAATTATGTCCGCCGGCTCGCCCTTGCCGGTGCACCGATGATCATGATCGACGATGACCTCCGTCTCGCGCTCCACGGTCCCGTCGGTCTCGGATGTGCCTGCCACCGCCATCTCGCCATGTTCAGCGAACGCGTCGGCGACGGTCATGCGTATACCCGCGAAGACCTCAGGGAAGTCCTCTTCACCGGTCCCGCAACACCGCTCCGTAAAGTATGGCTCGACCTCATGGGCGACACTCTCCGCGATTTCGCCCGCGGTCTGCGCGAAGTTGTTGACTCCGTAAATCCGGAAATCCGTCTCGGGCACTGCGCGTGCCTGCCGACATGGGACGTCGACGGTGTGGACAGCATCGAACTGGCGAAAATTTTTGCCGGAACAACCCGCCCGTTCCTCCGTCTCATCGGCGCACCGTACTGGACGGACGGACGTTCCTTCCATACGACCGGTACCGGAAGCATCATTGACATCGAACGTATGCAGCTCGCATGGTGCCGCGAAATCGCCCCCGAACTCGAAGTCTTCACCGAAGGCGATGTCTACACCCGCCCGCGCTACAATGTTCCGTCAAGCTACCTCGAAGGATTTGATCAGGTACTCCTCGCAGAAGGCGAAGCGGACGGCATCCTCAAATACATGATCGACTACAGCCAGCATCCGTTCTACGATACCGGCTACATCGACCGCCACGTTTATTACAAGCCCCTGCGCGACGCGCTGACGGATGCCTTTGCGGACAAAAAGACCGCCGGCGTGTACGTTTACGAAGTCCTGCACAAACTCGCCGATCTCGACTGCACGGGCGTTTCCGAAGGCGAACTCATCGCACGGTTCACGCCTGCATCGGTCAATTTCGCGAACGCTGCATCCCTTCCGATCTCGTTTGAACGGAACGAATACACGGACTGTGCCCTCATTTTCGGCGAAAATGCCAAATATGCGGACGATGATCTGTTGAAACTGCCGCTGATCCTCGACCTCACGGCAGCAAAAATTCTCGCGGCACGCGGCATCGACGTCGGTCTGCGCGAAGCTGTGAATGTTCCCGCCCCCGGCTCGGAAACATTCACGGACGGCGGCATCACCGTTCCCGTCGGCACCGGCGGACGTTTTGCAAAGATCGTCACCGCAGACGGTGCGAAGACGAAAAATACCTTCCGGGCAGACGGCGAAACCTGCCCGATGTCCTACACCTATGAAAACGCGGACGGCAGAAAATTCCTTGTCTACGCGTTTGACGCAGAAAGCACCGAACCGAAATCCGGTCTGTTCCGCTGTTATCCGCATCAGAAGATCCTGTTCGACGCGATCGCGGAAATGCAGGGACATCCGCTCACGGCGAATGTCACGAAGGAACCCGGTCTGTACGTCCTCTGCCGGAAGAACGGGGACGAAACGGCGGTCGGCATCTGGAACTTCTGGCACGACCTCGGTATGCCGAAGGAAATCCCGCTTGACGGCACCTACACGGAAATCCGCGGCATCGGCGATACGAAAGTCACACTCGACGGCAGTACCGTCCGCATGGACACCGTCATTCCGCCGTACGGCTTCGCCGGATTCGTGGTAAAGAAATAATGAAAGAACGCTATATCGACCTCATGGAACTGGCGGTGGACGCCTATACGCCGGAGCACATCGCCTCCTACACCCGCGAGGTGAGAGAAGAAGGGCTGCGGGAACACGGCTATCCGCGGCTGACCGCCAACATCGGCATCCTGCTCGCGCACGGCAGACATCCGGAACGGCGGGAAATCTTCGCGGACATGATGACCCTCTGCTGCCGCGAAATGCTGACGGCGCGGATGCGTACCCCTTCGGCGGGCAACGATTTTTCCGTGAAGGAAGTCGTCTTCTGCCTTGAAGAAGTGGAAAAAGCGAAACTCTTTGACCGTACCGTTACCGACGGATGGCGTGAGATCCTCGCGCAGATCGACCCGTACGCGGTGTACACCTGCATCGCGTCCCGCCCTCCGGAACGTATCGGTAACTGGGCGGCGTTCGGCGCCGCCAGCGAACAGGCGCGAAAGGCGGCAGGCATCGGCGACGAAAGCGATTTCATCGAAAATCAGGTGCTGTCCCAGCTCTTTTCGTTCGATGAAAACGGTATGTACCGCGACCCGAACGAGCCGATGGTATACGATTTTGTCACCCGTCTTCAGCTTGCGGCGTGTCTCGCAGAAGGATACGACGGTGCCGGACGGGACGACCTGGAGAACTGCTTCGACCGTTCCGCCATCCCGACGCTCCTCATGCAGTCGGTGAGCGGGGAGATCCCGTTCGGCGGACGGAGCAATCAGTTCCTGCACAACGAAACGTTTTACGCTGCGCTGTGCGAATTCTACGCTGCCCGGTATGCCCGGCGCGGGGACATGGAGCTTGCCGGACAGTTCAAATCGGCGGCACGTCTTGCCGTCGGAGCGCTCGGCCCCTGGCTCTCCATGAATCCGGTACATCACATCAAGAACCGGTTCCCGCTCGGCAGCCTCATGGGCTGCGAGGGCTACGGCTACTTCGACAAATACATGGTCACGATGGGTTCATGGGCATATCTGGCGTATCGGCTGGCAGACGATTCGATCCCCGAAGTTCCCTGCCCTGCGATGAACGGCGGATATGTCTGGGAAACAAGCGGACATTTCCATAAACTGTTCGCTTCCTGCGGCGGCTATTTCCTCGAATTCGAGAAAAATGCCGACCCGCACTACGATTCCTGCGGCCTCGGGCGGATCCACCGGCGCGGCGTTCCGAGCGAACTTTGCCTGTCCGTCCCGTTCGCGAAGCATCCGAGTTACCGCATCGGTGAGAACAATCCCCGCGCACTGTCGTTGTGTTCGTCAAAAACGACGGACGGCATGCGGCAGTACGGCGCGAATGTCCCTTATGAAACAAAGTACACCGACGCATCGGAAAAGCGCGTGACCGTGGTCATGGAAAACGCACTCGGTCTGACGGAAACGTACGTCATCACGGAAAACGGTGTGAGCATCACCGTCACGGGAGCGGAGGATATCGGATACGAGATCCCCGTTTTCGCGGACAGCGGCGAGGAAAAAACGCCCGTCACCGTGACGGACAACGGAAAAACGTTGACCGTATCCCACCGCGGTCACCGCTGCATATGGACAACGGACGGCACGTTTACAGATACCGGCGAAACCTTCCGCAACCGGAACGGCGATTACCGGAATTACCGCACAGCCGGAGAACATACGGTCAACCTGACCCTCACAATGGCATAAAAAAGGTACAGTGCAGACAAAAAGTCCGCACTGTACCTCATTTATTTTCCTGCCGGAAAGTTTTTGAAAAGGGGTGTGGGGAAAAACTTTTTTCAAAAAGTTTTTCCCCACAAAACCTTAAATCTCCAGATAACCCTTCAGTACCTTCAGGGAATTGTAAACGCCGTCGATGTGGGAACGTTCGTAGCCGTGGCTGGCGTAAACACCCGCACCGATGAGACCGTGGCGGATATCGTAGCCCGCACGGAGGGTCGCTTCGACGTCGGAACCGTAGCCGGGATAAATGTCGACCGCGTAGTCCGCGCCTTCCTTCTTTGCGGCGTCAATGAGTTTACCCGTGACCTTGTAGGAGTAGGGACCGCCGGAGTCCTTCGCGCAGATGGAGACCATCTTTTCCGTGCAGGACAGGCCGTCACCGACGCAGCCCATGTCAACCGAGATCGCTTCGGTAACACCTGCCGGAACGGATGCGGAACCGCCATGACCCACTTCTTCGTACACGGTAATATGCGCGTAAACGCGGCGCGCGGGCGTGATTTTTTCGTCCGCCATGTACTTCGCGAGACCGAGCAGAATGCCGACGGACAGCTTATCGTCGAGGAAGCGGCTCTTGATGTAGCCGGTCTTCGTCACGATGGTACGCGGGTCGAACGCCACGATGTCGCCGACTTCGATGCCGAGCGCACGGGTGTCTGCCGCGGAATGAACGTCCTCGTCGAGAACGACTTCCATCGCGTTCCAGGTGCGCTTGGTGTCGCCGTAGCTCATGTTGACGTGTACGGATGCGTTGCAGAGCTGGAGCGTGCCTTCGATCACACGGCCGTCGCGGGTGTGAACGCGGACATTTTCGGCTTCGGAGTTTTCCGCGCGCATGCCGCCGAGATTGGTGACCTTCAGACGGCCGCTGCCCTTGATCTCGGAAACCATCGCGCCAAGGGTGTCCGTGTGCGCTTCGAGGAAGACACCGTCTTCGGTGTCAGTGCCGCCGAGGTCGACGAGCACGCCGCCCTTCGCGGTGATCTTCGCGTCATAGCCGAGCGCCGCAAATGCGTCGCGCACCCATTCTGCCGCCGCGTCGGTGTAGCCGGAGGGGCTGTCGATGGCGAGAAGCTCCACGGTTTTTTCCACCGCGTAATCTGCATAGAGTCTGTTCATAGAGAGTCTCCTTTATGTAGGGGGATTTTAAATTCCGTTATTTTTCCGACGGGATGTCGGTCGCTTCCAGTTTGAAGATAACGGGGCGGAAGCCATCGTTACAGCTGCTGATCGCCACGCCGGGTTCCTTCGTCCAGTCGTTGTAGAAAAAGCCCTCTTTTCCGCCGCCGTTGGCGAGGGCGAAGACGTATTGATAGATGCAGTTCCATGCCGTGTGGCAGAACCCTTCGGGACATCTGATATCCGCGTAATAAACCGCGCCTTCCTTCATCGCCCGGCACGGTCCGAGTTCCGGTTTGCCGTATTCCGCGGCGATATCTTCGAGAAATATCGTTTTCAAAACGGTGATTTTTACTTTGTTCATGTCAGACTCCTTTTTCATTCATCAAAGTGTCAGTTCCATCGCGACGTGCGGGATGCCGTCCTCGAGAAATTCACCGGAACAGATCCGGAATCCTTCCCGTTCGTAAAATCCGGCGGCATAGCACTGCGCCTCAAGAAAAATTTTCTGCGCGTTCATTTTTTCCCGCGCAAGGCGGATGCCGTCCTTCAGCAGGACGCCGCCGAGTCCGGTACCGCGCTGTACCGTCAGCACGCGTCCCATATGAACGGTTCCTTCCTCGTCCGGTTTCGGAAACAACCGGAGATAGGCATTCACAGTCCCGTCCGATTCATAAAAAACGTGCAGACTGCGGTAATCCACACCGTCGACATCCTGATAAACGCAGTTCTGCTCCACGACAAATACAGCGGCACGCGCTTTCAGAATTTCGTACAGCTCTGCGGTGGTCAGTTCATCGAAATATTTTGCGTTCAGCTTCACGGTATGTCCCCCAGTCTTTCCTTTTCATCCGTTATTGTGGGTATTATACCACGACTGCCGTCCGGGCACAAGCAGATTCCGCAAAAAATGTCGGCCGCCGCAAAATTCACGGGACAGCTTGACGGTTCGGAACGATTGTGATACAATGCAGGTAATCAAATTTTCCAGGAAAGAAGGAAATTTTATGGAACTCAAGGGAAAGAAGATCGTCTTCCTTGGCGACAGCATCACGGAAGGGCACGGCACCACGGGCGTGGACAAGCATTTTGTCACTCTCGTCGGACAGTGGGGCGAATGCCGCGAAGTGAAGAACTACGGCATCGGCGGCACCCGTTTTGCGAAACAGGCCGTTCCTACAAACGAACGCTGGGACATGGACATGTGCGGCCGCATTGAAGATCTGGACGAAGACGCGGACGTTGTGGTCGTCTTCGGCGGCACGAACGACTTCGGGCACGGCGACGCGCCGCTCGGCACATTCGCGGACCGCACGCAGTACACGTTCTACGGTGCCTGCCACCACATCATGACCCGGATGCACGAACGGTTCCCGGGCAAGCCGATGGTGATCCTGACACCTCTTCATCGTCTGAACGAAGACAACCCGAAGGGAGACGGCAACAAGGCATACAACGTTGCTCCGCTGAAGGTTTACGTAGACATCATCCGCGAAGTTGCGGAATACTACAGCATTCCGGTACTGGATCTGTACGCGGAAAGCGGCATTCAGCCGAAGGTGGATGTGATCCGCGAGCGGTACTGTCCGGACGGGCTGCATCCGAACGATGCGGGACATGTTCTGCTGGCGAAGAAGATTCTTGCATATCTGAAAGCAATGTAATAGCGCACCTTCGGTGCGAAAGGAAGAAAAATGACCTTAAAGGTCATTTTTCTATAATTTTATGTGCCTTCGCGGCACGGCGCACAAGAGGTCCAGACGCGGGACCTCTTGTGAATCACCCGCGCCAAAGGAGGGGAAGGATCCCCTCCTCTGGACTCTTCCCCTCGGATATAGCGCTAACCGCGGGGGCTAAAGATATAGTATATTTTGTAGCCGTAACTCTATCTTTGATTCTGCGGTTAGCCTATATCTGCGCAACCCTTGCACCGGTATGTGCGTGTCGAGTTATTTCCTGATTGTTCAGCTTCAGAAGCGCAAGGAGAATCCAAGGGGGAACCCCCTTGGTCGTGGAGAGTCAAGAGAGGACCGCGACCGGCGGAGGTCACGTAGTGACCTCCACTTTTGCGCCGTCCCGCGCAGGGACATAAAAATTGAAAAACGCCCGCAGGGCGTTTTTCTTCCTTATAAATCCAAACGTAAAGTTTGGTATTCCCCATCAGATCCCGATGTACGCTCCGGATTCCACGAGAATCCGCTGGATCTCCGCTACATCGGCGGACTGTACCGCCACGCCGTCCCGGGCGGCAACCGCCGCTCCGACACCTGCCGCTTCGCCGGTCGTCGTGCAGATCGGAATGATCCGTACCGATGCCTGCGCCTCGTGGTCAACCGAAATGCAGCGCCCGCCGACCAGCAGATTGTCCGCATCCGCTTCCTTCGGAATCAGCGAACGATAGGGGATCGTGTACCACGTGCCGTTTGGGAAGTAGTAATGGCTCGTGCCCGTTCCTTCCGGATTGTGAATGTCAATGTCGTAGTTGCCCGCCGCGATCGCGTCGTCAAACTTTGCACAGTCGACAAGATCCTTGCCGGTGAGAACGTATTCTCCATCCAGCATCCGGCTCTCGCGTACGCCGATGCTCGGTGCAGTGTAAACGAGCTTCGCGTTTTCCATTCCGGCGAGATTGTTCACGCGGAAGAAATCGAGCAGTTCCTGTACCTGACGTCTCGCTTCCATTTCGGCACGGGTAACATCAAACGGATCCACCGGATTGTGCTTAACCACACGGGTCGTGTTGAAATGCAGCATGCCGTCGATCGGGTAGTCGAATACAAGAATGTTTTCACGCGGATTGGTGAACCGTCCCGCGTCAAGCCATTCCTTATGCAGACGGTTCATCTCCTCGCGATTCGCGTAAAACGCCTTCTTGTCCACATTCGCAACGCGGAAACAGAGCGTCATCGGCTGGCAGAGATGGTCCGGTTCCCGTCCGAGTACAGTCGGAACACCGCTCATTACACACAGATCGGCGTCGCCCGTGCAGTCGATGAACATTTTGCCGTTGAACGTCAGCACGCCCGCCTTCGTGACAACGGAGACGGAAGTGATGTGGTTCCGTTCCTTCGCGACACCGCAGAGCGTGGCGTGGAACAGCACCTGCACGCCCGCTTCGATCATCTTCCGGTCGAGCAGAAGCTTGACAGCTTCGTCAAGGAAGCCGCTGTCGCCGCGGATATCGCCCGTTTCCTGTAAATCGCGTACCAGTTCGGAAAGGATCCCGCGGCTGAGATAGTGCTTGTGGGACTCACCGTTTTCGTCCTTTACCGAAGTCGCGTACGGCATCAGCGGGAAGATCAGGCAGTTCGATGCCGCACCGCCGAGAAATCCGGACGCCTCCAGCAGAAGCACCTTCTGTCCCTGCCGCGCCGCCGCAAGTGCAGCCGCGCAGCCCGTAAATCCGCCGCCCAACACAACAACGTCATAATTGGTCTCGTAAGTCATGGTTGTCTCTCCTTTTTCGTTTTTTTTCATTATAACACAGAAGCCGGCGGAAATGCAAGACAGTCTTTCGCGAACGCCTTGCATATGCGGCCTCTCCCGTGATATAATAACCGCAAAACCACCGAAAGGATTCCTCATCCAATGAAAAAAACACCTTCCCAGACCTATACCGAGCAGGTGAACCTCGTCCGTGACTCCGACCTCAACGGCAGCCGCCGCCTGTTCGGCGGACAGCTGCTCGCCTGGATCGACATCACCGCCGCCATCGTCGCACGACGTCACGCGGAACGCAACGTCACCACTGTCGCGATCGACGACCTCCACTTCATCGCCCCCGCCCACGCAAACGACACCGTCGTCCTCTGCGGCAAAATGACCTACGTCGGCCGTACATCCATGGAAGTCACCGTCGAATCCTATGTCGAACGTCTCGACGGCACCCGTACCCTCATCAACCGCGCCCACGTCGTCATGGTCGCCCTCGGTCCCGACGACCGCCCGTGCGAAGTCCCGGAACTCGTCCCCGAAACCGAAGAAGAAAAAGCCGAACTCATCGCCGGCGAAAAACGCAAACAACTCCGCATCCAGCGACAGACGGAGAATTATTGAGGGGGAGTTTCCGGGGAAGAAACTTTTTGAAAAAAGTTTCTTCCCCGGGCCCCATCTTCAAAAACTTTCAGACGATAAAAAAGACAAAGTTCCTGCAAATTTGAAACAATAAAATTTCTGTAAAATGCACAGCCGGTTTATTACTTCAAATCTGCACAAACTTTGTCCTTCTTTTTTGTTTTAAAGTTTTTGAAGAGGGGTCCGGGGAGGGACTTTTTGTAAAAAGTCCCTCCCCGGCAACTCCATTTGATTAAATTTCCGGAATGTCGATCTTGATTTCGCAGCGTTCCTTTGCGGAAGTGACCATGGCGTCGATGATTGCCTGGTTGTAGATGATCTGGGAGGTCGGGATCGGGGCTTTGCCGCCCTTCTTGACCGCGTCAACGAAGTCGCGCACCTTCATGGTAAAGATGTTGTAATCTGTTTTTTCGAGACTGAGCTGGGTGGTGACAGGTTCGCCGCCCTTGTCGTGCATGATGTAGAGTCCGGAGATATCGCCGGAGATAATGGAACCCCACAGCGGATTCGGATGGGGTGCCGTCGCCTTCAGACCCGCGTCGGTGCCGAGGATCACGAAGTCGGAACAGATGTCCATGTGCATTGCCCACGCCATGCGGTAGTCGAGGATGATATCGCCTTCGAGACGGATGAACGCCGCGGAGAAGTCATCCACGGAGAAACGGTCGGCTTCACCGTAATACTTCGGGTTCTTGCCGAAGTAGTCGGAGGTGTACGCCGAAACGGTCAGCGGCTTCGGATAGCCGATGGAGTTCAGGGACAGGTCGAGAGAGTAGCAGCCGAGGTCGCCAATCGCACCGAACGCCGCCTTGTCCGCATCGATGAACGTACTGCCCGGGATACCGCGCCGGCGGCTTCCACCGATCTGGACGTAGTAAACCTTACCGAGTTCACCGGAATCCACGATCCGCTTGATCTTGCGGCAGTTGTTATTGTAGCGGGGCTGGAAGCCGACGGTCAGGATCTTGCCGCTCTTCTTTTCCGCCTTCATGATCTCGATGCCTTCCGCGAGCGTCACGCACATCGGCTTTTCAAGCAGAACATGCTTGCCCGATTCCAATGCCGCGATCGCACAGCAGGCGTGCTGCGTGTTGTACGTACAGATGGATACGGCGTCGATGTCGTCCCTCGCGCAGAGAGATTCGCAGTCGTCGTACGCGGTCGCATCCGTCCATCCGAAACGGTCGAGGAACGCACGCGCCTTGCCGGGGATGATGTCCGCCCCCGCTACAACTTCCACGTCGTCAAAGCTCTTGTACGCATTCGCATGGGAATGCGCGATGCCGCCGGTACCAATGATACCGATCCGAAGTTTGTCTGCCATAATTGCCTCCTATGTAAAGTGAAATAATTTCCGGGGGAAATTGTGAAATTCACGCGGAGCGTGAGTGAAATCCGCCTGCGGCGGGTGAAATTTCCTGCTTCGCAGGAAGTTAAGGAAAAAATGCTGACGCATTTTAATTTATTTAAATTCGCGTCAGCGAATTTCTTCCTTCACTTGCCGAAGGCAAATTTCACATCCGCAGGATATTTCACCGATCTGTGATCGCTCCTTACGGAATCTGCGCGAACTGTTCCATTGCCTTCTGCAGGCTCTTGTTGGCCGCCTTTTCGATCTTCTGCCAGTTGGACGCGTATTCGGTCTGCTTGCCGGTGAACATATTCGTTATCATGGAACCGGCGTTGCCCCAGTTGAAGATGAAGCCGAGGTCGTATACACGGGTCGCGAAGATGATGTCGAGCATTTCGCCGGATTCTTCGTCGCGGACGTAACGGGTCTTGAGGGCATTGTCGTAGTACGCGGGAGTGAGGGTGGTGGTGGAGTAGTATGCCATTGCCTCGAGGGTCACGCCGACGAGTTCAGTGTTGTCACAAGTATTCGGGATGCTCGTGGAGCTGACGAGACCGGTACTGATAAGGTTGTTGTATTCCTGCTGGGTTTCGTCGTAGAGCGGGTACGGAAGGATACCGAATTCGAATTCCGCATCGCGGAGACCGTTGATGTCAACAAGCGCGAAGGTTACGAACATGATATTGCCCGCGTTGAAGGATGCGCAGACATCGTCAAAGCCGGTCTTGTTCGAAGTATGCATGGAAAGAACTTCCGTATTGAAGCAGAGGTTCGCGATCTTGTCGTAAACGTCGTACGCACGGGTATTGCCCATCATGATCTGGAGCGTGCCGGTCTCATCCGCCTGAACGACACGTTCGCCCGCACCGAAGTAGAAGGAGATCGGCGCGTTGCTTGCGATGGAGATGCCCCACTGGTCGTCTGCCGTGGTCATCTGACCGTCGCCGTTCTTGTCGTTCGTGATACTGTAGGACATTTCGCCGACCTTGTCGATCGTCCACTTGTTTTCCTTTACGAGATCATACGGACTTTCCAGTCCGTACTGACCGATCATATCCTTGTTGAAGAACATGACCATCGTACATTCGTTGTCGAGGATGGCGATGTCACCGGTGGTAATGAAGAGGCGGTCATTGATGATAAGGTCCTTGTTTGCACGGCCGTCCCACCACGGCTTTTCGAGGTCGAGGTACGGGATCTGTTTGAGGTCGAGGAGAGATCCTTCGACCGCAAGAGTGATGGTGCTGTTCATGTACGGCATGACAACGTCAAACTGCTTGTCGCCCGCCACGATGGAGCTCTTCGCGGTCGTGTGACAGTTTTCAAGTTTGGTCTGCGCGATCTTGATGTCGAGGAGTTCTTCGATGGTGTTGTTACGCGTGAATACCGCGTCGTTAATAAGCTGACCGTTCATTTCTTCGGCGTAGATTTCGTAGCTGGAATACCAGTCATAGCCGTTGTTATGCGAGGTCAGGAACATGACTTCTTCGCCGTCGTAGGTCTTGTCGGGAAGTTCGGCAACGGGGCCGGTTTCCTCGGGTTCGGTTTCTTCGGCAGCGGAAACGTTTTCACCGGCAGCGGCTGCGGAATCGGTGGTTTCGTCGTTCGCGCCGGAATCCGAGCAGGCAGCGGCGGAAAGAAGCATCAGGGAAGCGAGAATGAGAGCAAGAATACGGTTTCTTCTGGACATGGGAACCTCCTTGTGTTGTTTGGAACAATTATAGTTGGTTTCATTATATAGAATTTCGGATAAAAAATCAAGATATTTATGCAAATTCATTGACAATTCGGGATATGCGCGATACAATAAAATGATTCTTTTTATAATCAACGAACCAACAGGAGACCCTATCATGACCATATACGAAGGACGCCCCTCTGATACATCCGACCGGCTCCCGAAGGAAGTCCGCGTCTACGATTTTCTCGATTCCCTTGATATCCCCTATTCCCGTGTGGATCACGAAGCCCTCATGACCATGGAAGCCTGCGAAGAGGCCGACCGCGTCCTGGACGTTGCGATGTGCAAGAATCTCTTTCTCGCAAACCGCCAGCAGACCGTATTCTACCTCCTCCTCATGCCGGGAGACAAGCCGTTTAAAACCAAAGACCTCTCCGCGCAGATTGATTCCTCCCGCCTGTCGTTCGGCAGCCACGAATTCATGGAAAAACTCCTCGACATTACCCCCGGTTCCCTGAGCATCCTCGGCCTCATGAACGACCACGAAGGCGAAGTAAACCTGCTGATCGACGAAGACCTCCTTTCAGCCGAATACTTCGGCTGCCACCCCTGCATCAACACCTCCAGCCTGCGCTTCACCACAGATGATCTGCTGAAAAAAATCATCCCCGCAATGAAGCATGAACCCCGGTTCGTGAAGCTGTGACAAAGGGGAGGAAAGGTTCCTCTCAGAAACGATCGTCCTGCACATTCTCCCAAAACCGAAAAAAACACTTTTGTTCACGCTTATTTCAAAAAATCGTGGTATAATAACATATTCTATAAAAATTATAAAATATAAAATAAAAGTTAGGAGAAATCCGGTGAAACGAATCCTATGTCTGATCCTGACCGCACTGTTTCTGGCATCCTGCTCTGCGGAAGAACCGGCGGTCACCGAAACAACCGCTCCGGAAACCGTGATCGCGGAAACGGAACCCGCTGAAATTACCGAAACCGAAGAAGCGGAACCCGAAGTTCCCGCCGAAGAAGAGCCGGAACCCGAACCGGAACCTGTCAAGCCCGCGGTCGTGCTTGAACCCGTCACGGAAGAAGGGTACCTCACCAAGGCAGGTACCCGTGTATCTGCAGAAACCGTGGAAAAATATCCCCAGCTGACCAATCTGCCGACGCTGTATATCGAACTTCCCTCCCGCACGGCGGGACTTCGCGTCGTTGAACACGGCGTTTATTCCGACGCGACCTATACGCTCGTGGACGGCGACCATACAAACAGCTATTACGACCTTCCCATGCAGATCAAGGGACGCGGGAACTACTCCTGGTCGTTCAAGCAGAAGCCGTATACGCTCAAGCTCGCCGAAAAGGCGGACCTCGCCGGTATGGGCGCGGCCAAAAAGTGGGTCCTCGTCACTGTACACAGTGACAAGACGATGCTGCATAACTATCTGACGCAGGAATGCGCGGAATGGCTCGGTCTGCCGGGTACCTGCGACAACGAATACGTTGACGTGATGGCAAACGGCAAGTACGTCGGTACGTACGTCCTGACGGAAAAGATCCAGATCCACAAAAACCGCATCGACGTTCTGGAGCAGAAGAGTGCCCTGTTCGAAATCGAGATGGTCTACCGCCACACCTGCGACCTCTGCATCGTCATGTACGAAAACAAGCGCGACCCGTCGAACAGCGTCCACCTGCGCATCAAGGAATACCACGGCAAGGATGTGGAAGACCTGACGTCCGGTCAGCGGATGCAGGCATTCGGCGAATATAAGACGTTCTTCGACAACATGAAGGCGGCGATCAACAGCGGCAGCATGGAGGAACTGGAGAAATACATCGACGTGGACTCGTTCGTGAACTGGTATCTGTTGAACGAAATCACTCGCAACTACGACTCCAAGTTTGTCACAAGCTGCTACTGCTTCACCGACGAGAACGGCAAACTTTACATGGGTCCGTGCTGGGACTATGACACCTGCTACGGCGCACAGTTCCCGGATACGGAAGGCGCGTGGATCCAGCAGGCACCGTGGTATGAATGGCTGTTCGAAAACAACAAACCGTTCGTACAGGCGGTCAAGGATCGCTGGAAGGAACTCCGTCAGGAAGGCAATGACATCGTGGAATGGTTCGCCACGAACATCGACGCCACCGTTGAACGGATCGCCGTTTCCGAAAAAATGAACCATGAACTCTACCCGAACAGCGAATTCGTCAACACCACCTACGATGCCGCCGTCAAATACATGGAACGCTGGCTCGAAGCCCGCTTCCAGTGGATGGACAGCGAGTTCCTGGGTGATTCCGCCAATCCCACTTTATACTGCGGCAACGATGCCACGAAAGAAATCGCTGAAAAATACGACGATCTTGCCATGTACATCAAGGCAAACTCCGCGGACGGTCCGGACGGAAATCCGGGTGAGGGGGTAAAGAACCTTTTCGACGAGGACAAAAACACCAAATACTGCCTTGACGTACCCGGTAAACTCGAAGTAACCTTTGAACTCAATCAGGCACATGCGGTACAGGCCTATATGTTCCGCACCGGAAACGATACGATGGAGTATTCCTCGCGCAACCCCGATTCCTGGGTGCTGTACGGCAGATCGTCTGCCTCGGACGAATGGACTCTCATTCACGAGGTCAAGAACGGGGAAGAAAACATGGGACCGACGAATCATATCTGGTACGGCTTTGAAGTGGAAGACCCCAAAGAATACAAGTATTATAAATTTGTGTTCCGGGAAAACGGCATTGTGCAGCTGTCCGAAATCCGACTGCTGGGTGAAGAATAAAACAAGGAATCATTCAGGAGAATAAAAAATGGACGGAAAACTGAGGAATATGACAGCGCTTTATGTGACCGACCGGACGGACGCGGAATATCCGCGGCTGCTGATGCTGTACCGGATCGGCTCGAAGGTTGTGGAGCCGTCGTGGTGCGGGATCGGCGGGCATTTTGAGCCGGAAGAAGTGAACGACGCACGGGCATGTGTTCTGCGTGAAGCACGCGAGGAAATCGGATTGACGGAGGACATGCTTGAGAATCTGCGGATGCGGTACATCGCACTGCGGCAGAAAAACGGCGAGATCCGGCACAACTATTACTTCTTCGCGGATCTGAAGCCGGGCGTCGAAGTGAAACTGGAATGTGACGAGGGCGTGCCGAAGTGGGTGGACTACCGCGACGTCTGCGGACTGAACATGCCGTACTCGGCGAAGTATGCACTGGAACATTACATGGAGATCGGGCGGCACACGGATAACGTATACGTCGGCACGGCGCACACCGGCGGAATGACGTTCGCGATGCTGGAAGAAATATAAGAAAACAAGACCCATTGAAAACGGACAGTCCGGCTGTCTTTTCTGTCTGTTGACAATGGGTCGGTTTTTTTATATAATCGGAGTATGAAAAACATGAAGGAGAACTGCATGGAACTTGACCGACGACTGAAAGAGCTGCGGCTCCGCCGGGGACTCACGCAGGAGCAGGCGGCGCAGGTGCTTGGGGTGTCCGCGCAGGTCGTTTCGAAGTGGGAACGCGGTCTGACGCAGCCGGACGTACAGATGATGCCGCGAATCGCGGTATTGTACCGGATTTCGCTGGATGAACTGTACGATATGGATGCGTATTATACGAAGCAGCATTACGATGATTACCGTAAACGTCTGGCGCAGGCAAAAAAAGACGGGATCCCCGAACGTGTTTTCTGGCTGATCGTTGAGGAGATCGAGCTTCATCCGGACGCATTCTGGGAATATCTGAATCTCGCCGATCACGCGGCGAAAAACGCCCTGAATACAAAACCGTACCTCAACAAACTCTTTCTGTTTGCAGAACGTGCGGAACGGTTCTGTCGGGAAGAAAAACTCCGTCACGCAATCTTCCGATGTATGGTCAGAATCTGTTCTTCTTCTCCGGAACCGGATATCCGAAAACAGGCGAAGGACTATTATGAAAAACTTCCCTACTTCCGTAATATCCGCGAAACGGTCACACAGTTTGTGCTGGATGGTGACGAACTGGAAATGGAAGAAAATCGGAATATCCTGTATATCATACAGTCAGCTGCGGATTTGATCCGTGCACGGATGTACCGTCAGGACAGAACTCCCGAAGAAAAACTGCATTATCTGCAAATGAGCAGCCGGATTCTGGAAGCCGTGACAGAAGAAAAATTCACCGGATTTTTTGATATTCCTCTTCTGCTCGATTACTACGGTATGGCAAAACTTTATTTGGAAGTGAATGAACCGGAAAAAGCCGATCTCTGTCTCTGTAAAATTCTTGCAGCTCTTCGGCGACATATATCGGCAGACAGCCGCGCTGTTCCTTCGGAATTTGCGGATGATCCGCAACCGCAGGGATACAAGCCGTATTGGACAAGCGGATTGGAATTGCTGAGTGATATACAAAATGACAAAAACTTCTCACCATACTATAATGAAATCAAAAAGTTGTACGATGAATACCAGTCCTATTTTATCAGGGAGGGAAAATGAAACCGGAAACCAAGGACAGTCTGAGACGCATCCTGTTCGGCGTTGCGATCTCGATCCCGATCACACTTTTTCTGTACAATACCATCGGTGTCCTGCTCATCAAACTGATTTTCGACGAACAGACAATTAAGACAACAGAGGCTTACACACCGATCTATCTGATCCTTGTATTTTTTTATCCTCTTATCTGTAATTTCGCTTATATCATACGTTTGACCGAAACTGCAGCGATTCCAACGGAAAACAGGTACAACTGGCGGAAGGATATCTTGCATTATTTACGTTCGGAAGGCAGAATCCTCCTGATTGTCTACGGGGTCTGCGCGATTATTTTTGAAACAGCATATCTTCTCTCCGGCGACGGTTTGGATATGGTTTCCGCGATCTTTTTATTCTGTTTTCCTCTTGCCTACACGATTCCGATACCTGTTCTGCGGACAGTAATCGCATACGTGGTTACAATGATTTTGCTCTTTACCCTTATTTTTCTGAACCGAAAAATAAATTTTCATAAATGGCACTGAAACAAACAGGCTGCATCGAAATTCCGATGCAGCCTTCCTCTTTTCCGCAAAAAGGACAAAAAAAGCGATGTACGTTTTCGTACATCGCTGAACTGTAACAAGCGGATTACGGGGCTCGAACCCGCCACCTCAACCTTGGCAAGGTTGCGCTCTACCAAATGAGCTAAATCCGCGATTTCGAAGTGCGCCAATCTCACTTCGTTTCCAGAGTACTGCCTCTGGACTCCTCCGGCTTCCGCTACTGCTTACGTCGCAGCTGCGTCTCACCTTTGGATGCCTCCGGTCGGAATTGAACCAACGACACGGGAAT
>JAFQFS010000141.1 GCA_017398585.1 Clostridia bacterium | reverse complement strand
CTTTTGTTTTTGCACCTGCGGTGCGGCATAAAATTTGAAAAACGCCTTCAGGCGTTTTTATTCCTTAAAACTTACAAAATTGTTAGAAAATGTTTATTAAAACAGTTTTAGATATCCCCGTTGGGCAGATATCCCGATGAACTTCAAAAAAAGTCAAAGATTTTATGAAAAATCCTTATTTTCCTATTGAAAAAATACAAAATATCATGTAAAATATAGTGTAGTATATACAATATTAAAAATATAAAATACAATGGAAGGTGCAGCATATGTCAAATCGTCTTTTTCAGGGAATAATTCATCAGATGAGGGATGCTGTCGACCGCATCATCGGCGTCGTGGACGATAACGGCGTGATCATCGCGTGCAGCGAACTTGTGAAAATCGGCGAAATGAGACAGGGTGTTCGTGACGAACTTGCATACACTTCGGATGCCATTACCTCCGGCGGATATACGTACAAGCCGATCGGTTCCGGTTCCAAGTGGGAATACATCGTATTCATCGAAGGCGAAGACAAATACGCAGAAAAGATCGCCACCATCCTCGCCGTTTCTCTCTCCAATATCAAGAATCTCTACGATGAAAAGTACGATAAGAGCTCGTTCATCAAAAACATCATTCTCGATAACATCCTCCCCAGCGATATCTATATCAAGTCCAAGGAACTGCGCTTCAATGCGGAAGAAACCCGCGTTGTTTTCCTGATTAAGTTCCACTCCAAGTCCGATGTTCTCTCCTTCGATATGGTTCAGAACATCTTCCCGGACAAGAATAAGGATTATGTTATCTCCACCAGCGAACAGGACATCGTTCTCGTAAAGGAAGTCAAGCCCAATACCGACATCCGCGAAATCGAAAAGATCGCGAAGTCCATCGCCGATACCCTCAATTCCGAATTCTACGCAAAGGTCTCCATCGGTATCGGTACCGTTGTCGATAACATCAAGGACCTCGCACGCTCTTATAAGGAAGCTCAGGTTGCCATCGAAGTCGGTAAGGTCTTCGACACCGAAAAGAACATCATCAGCTACGAAAACCTTGGCATCGGCCGTCTCATTTACCAGCTCCCCACCACCCTCTGCGAAATGTTCCTTCAGGAAGTGTTCAAGAACGGTTCCCTCGATTCTCTCGACCGCGAAACCCTCATGACCATCCAGTGCTTCTTCGAAAACAACCTCAACGTTTCCGAAACCTCCAGAAAGCTCTTCGTACACAGAAATACCCTCGTGTACCGTCTTGAAAAGATCCGCAAGCTCACCGGTCTCGACCTGCGTGAATTCGACCATGCCATCACCTTCAAGGTTGCTCTCATGGTCAAGAGATACCTCACCACCAAGCCGGTCAAGTATTAATATCTGCTCCAGTTCAATAATCATCAGGGACTCTCACGCCATGGTTCGTGTGATGTCCCTGCTATGCTTTATAAATACTTCAGTCAAACTTACGCAATGGAATGGACACGTTTCTTGTCCGATCTTTGTGACAGGGGACGTCTGCGCCTTTTTTCCTTGTGCATAAGGACTACATAATATATATAAGGTTATTTTTATGATTGATTTTGTAAATGTAAAAAAAGCATACCCGAACGGGACAATGGCCCTCAAGGGTGTGAACCTGCACATCGACGAAGGGGAGTTCGTCTTCATCGTCGGGCATTCCGGTGCGGGGAAAACCACCATCATGAAGCTGCTTCTCCGTGAGGAGAAGATCAGCTCCGGGCAGCTCATTGTCGGCGGACATGACCTCGCCGCCATGTCGAACTATAAGGTTCCGTACTACCGCCGCGAGCTGGGCGTTGTCTTCCAGGACTTCCGCCTTTTCCCGAAGAAAACTGTATTCGAAAACGTGGCGTTCGCGATGGAAGTCGTCGGTACGCCGCGCAAAAAGATCGTCCGCCGTGTTCCCGCGATCCTGAACACCGTCAACCTTGCCGGAAAGCAGGACTCCTTCCCGAACGAGATCTCCGGCGGTGAACAGCAGCGTGTTGCGCTCGCACGTGCGCTTGCCAACAATCCGAAGATTATCATCGCAGACGAACCGACGGGGAACATCGACCCGAAGATGTCCCTCGAAATCATGAGCCTTCTCATGAAGATCAACAAGCTCGGCAAGACCGTCATCGTCGTTACGCATGAAAAGAACCTCGTCGACTACTACAAGCAGCGCGTGGTCATGCTCAAGGACGGTCTCATCGTCGAAGACCATGTGGGAGGGATGTTCCAGTGAAGCGGTACAATATTTTTTACTTCATCGGACAGGCGTTCGCCGGACTCTGGCGCAACGGTGTCATGAGTTTTGCGTCCGTCGCCGTTCTCATGAGCTGTCTCGTCGTTATCGGCGGTTTCTCGCTCATCGTCAAGAACATTGACTTAAACCTTGAGCAGTTCGGCAATCTCAATGAGATCGTCGTCTTCTGCAATACCGAAGCGACCGAGGAAGAAATCGTCGCAGTCGGCGAGCAGATCGGAAAACTCGACAACATTGCGTCGATACGCCGCATCACGAAAGCCGAAGGGCTTGCGCAGATGAAGGCGGAATACGACGTTTACGATGACGTCTCGGAAGAAAACAACCCCCTTCCGGATTCCTATGAAATCACCTACGTCGATACCGAAAAGGTCGGCGAGCTGGACTATCAGCTCCACCAGATCGAAGGCATCACCAAGGTCAACAACCGTCTCGACCTCGCGACCAGCATCGAGAGCGTCAAGAGCGGCGTCATGCTGATTTTCGTATGGTTCCTCGCGATCCTGTCCGTGGTCAGCGTGTTCATCATCATCAACACCATCAAGCTTTCCGTTTTCGCGAGACGGCATGAGATCAGCATCATGCGCTATGTCGGCGCGACCAGCTGGTTCATTACCCTGCCGTTCATTTTCGAAGGCATCATCATCGGCCTGTTCTCCTCGGTTATCGCGTATTTCGCGGAATGGTACATCTATTCCTACATTGAAACGATGGTCATGGCAGACCTGCAGATGATCTCCATTCTCACGTTTGCGGAAATCAAAAACACCGTCCTCTTCGGCTTCATGGGTCTCGGCGTCGTTGCCGGTATCATCGGAAGCTCCATTTCTCTCAGCAAGTACCTCAAGAGCTGATCTCTCCCGACCTCTGACGTACCGCGGAAAGAAAGGACGAACGGGGACATGGCACCGGAGGTAATCACTATGAAAAAACATATCTGGAAATCACTTGCCGCGTCCGTGCTCGGCGCATCGCTTCTCACGGGACTTCCGTGGGCAGCGGCCGTTCACGGCAACGACGCGACGGTGCAGTCGTACGAAGATCAGATGGCGGATCTCGCCGCCAAACAGGAACAGGCGCTCGCGGAACTGCAGGATCTTTACAACACGCAGTCCGAGGCGCAGCTGGAACTCGGCAAGTACGACGAACTCCTGAAATACAACAACGAAATGAAGAATCTGGCGTCCGGACAGCTTGACTCCCTGTACGCGCAGATTCAGGAAAAAACGCAGTCCATTGAAGAGACCACCGAAGCGCTGGAAACACAGGAACAGGCGTTTCTCGACCGTATGGTCGCCGTTTACATGGAGGAGGATACCGATTATCTGGAACTTCTCTTTGAATCGGAGGATCTGACCGATTTTCTCACCCGGATGGAACTGGTCAGTGCGGTTTTTGACTACGACGACCGGATCATTAACGGTCTGAGCGAAAACAAAGCGTCTCTGGAAGCGGACAAGGCCAATCTCGACTATGCACAGGAAACGCAGCTCAAGCGCGTCAAGGAATACGAACAGGTCATCAAGGAAAACCAGCAGCTCTATGACGCGAAACTGGAGTACATGGAAAACCTGAAAACCAATGAAAGCGACCTCATCAGTGAATATTCCTACTACAAGCAGCAGGAAGATGAACTGAACGCGGAACTGGAAGCGTACCTCGCGGAACTCGCGCGTCAGGCGGAACTCCGCCGTCAGGAAGAGGAGCGCAAGCGTCAGGAAGCCATCGCTGCGCAGAAGGCGGCGGAGGAAGCAGAGCGGAAACGCCAGGAAGAACTGGCAGCGCAGCAGCAGCAGTATTGGGATGATTACTACAATACGTCCTCTTCTTCGATCGATTACACCGAATATACAGGAGGTACGATCACCTATCCGCTCGATCCGGACGTATATTCCTATATGTCCTCGCCTTATGGATGGCGTGTACTTTACGGAATCGAGGAATTCCACCTCGGCGTTGACCTCGCATGTGCGGCGGGAACGGATGTGCTTGCAGCGGCATCCGGTACCGTTGTTCTCAGCCAGTACCATTACAGCTACGGCAATTACGTGATTATCGACCACGGCAACGGATTCTCGACTCTGTATGCGCATCTGTCATCGAGCAATGTGAACGTCGGCGATTTCGTCGGAGCCGGACAGACGATCGGCTGGGTCGGTCTGACAGGACACACGTACGGGTATCATCTCCACTTTGAGACCCGTGAATACGGTTCGACTGTGGACCCGGAAGGGTACCTGTGGTAATTCTTTAAAATAAAAAGAACTCTGGATAAGACGATATATGAATAAAAAAACGACAACAATCCTGTCCGCTGTGACCGCGTCGGCGCTCCTTTTCGGGACGCCTGCGCTGGAAACACTGGCGGACAATCCGGATGCGACCGTACAGTCGTACGAGGATCAGCTCACGTCCATCGTGACGAAACAGCAGCAGGCCCTCAACGAACTGGCGGACATCCGTTCCGGACAGGCAGAAGCGCAGGAGGAAATCGGTAAGTACGACGAACTTCTGCGGTACAACAACGAAATGAAAAACCTTGCGGCAGGGCAGCTGGACTCCCTGACCGAGCAGATCCAAAACAAAAAACAGTCCATTGAGGACATGACATCGGCGATCGAATGGCAGGAGGAAGCGTTCCTCGACCGGATGGTGGCCGTCTACATGGAAGAGGATGCCGACTGGCTGGAACTGATCTTCGAGGCGGAAAATCTCACGGATTTTCTCGTGAAGATGGAGCGCGTCAACGCGATCTTCGACTATGACAGCCGGATCATTCGGGAGCTGAGCGAAAACCGCGAGACCCTGGAAGAGGACACCGCCGCGCTTGAGCAGGCCGAGGAGACGCAGATGAAGCGTGTTGCGGACTACGAAGCGGCAATCAACCAGAGCAAGGTGCTTTACAACGAAAAACTCGAATACATGCAGAATCTGCAGGAAAACGAAGCGAAGCTCGTGGAGGATTACTCCTACTACAAGGGACTTGAAAACGATCTGAACGCGGAACTGGAAGAATATCTTGCGGAACTTGCCAGAGAGCAGGAACGCAAGCGTCAGGAAGAAGAGCGCAGACGTCAGGAAGAGGCGGAGCGCCTCCGGCAGGAGGAAGAACGCCGCCGCAAGGAAGAAGAGCAGAAGCGTCTCGAAGAGGAACGGAAACGTCAGGAGGAAGAGGAGCGGAGACGTCAGGAAGAACTGGCAGCTCAGCAGCAGCAGAACGCGCCGGACAGCTGGGATGTCTGGGAAGATCCCGCTGCGGAAGATTCCTATGAGGAAGACTACTATTACGAAGAAGACGACTATTACTACGACGATTCCTACGATTATGATTACGACTACGGCTCCGGCGACTGGAACAGCATCCACAGTCAGGACACCAGCAATATGGACTATACCTACACCGGCGGACTGATGAGCTGGCCTCTGGAAGCGGGTGTGTCCTACTATGTCTCCTCCGAATACGGCTGGCGTTCGATCTACGGTGTGGAAGACTTCCATCTCGCGATCGACCTCGCCTGCGACAACGGGACGACTGTTCTGGCAGCCGCCGGCGGTACCGTTCTGCGCAGCGAATATCACGCAAGCTACGGCAACTATGTCCTCATCGACCACGGAAACGGTCTTTCGACTCTGTATGCCCACATGTCCTCGAACAATGTGTCGGCGGGCGATGAGGTCTATGAAGGACAGACGATCGGCTGGGTCGGGCTGACGGGCAATACCTTCGGCTATCACCTGCACTTTGAGACCCGCGAAAACGGTTCGACCGTCAACCCGCGGAATTACATTGCACTTCCTTAATTTACGGAAAATACATCCCTTTTTTGGAATATACTTATGAAAAACACTCCCCTGAAATCCGTTTCCGTGCTTGCGGCGTCCGCAATGCTGGTTCTCTCCGGTCTGCCGACACTTGCGGGCGACGGTCTGACCGACGCAACGGTCCGGTCGTACGAAGATCAGCTGGCGTCGCTTCAGCAGAAGCAGGAACAGGCTCTGAATGAGCTGGACGGGATCCGTTCGAGTCAGTCGGAAGCATGGATGGAGATCGGAAAATACGATGAACTGCTGAACTACAACAAGGAAATGAAGGACCTCGCGTCCGGTCAGCTCGAATTTCTGGAGACGACCATCGCGGATACCAAGCAGACCCTTAAAGATACGACGCAGGCGATTCTGGCACAGGAACAGGCGTTTCTGGACCGGATGGTGGCGACCTATATGGATGAGACGACGGACTACGTCGAGCTGATCCTCGGCTCGGAGAGCATCGGGGATTTTCTCACGCAGATGGAACGCATCAGCGCCATTCTCGAATACGACCGCGGACTGGTCAGGGATCTTGGTGAAAAGCGGGCGTCCCTCAGCGACGACCGCCGGAAGCTGCAGGTCGCATACGCGGCGCAGAAACAGCGTGTTGCGGATTTTGAATCCGCGATCGCGGAGAATCAGCGTCTGTACGACCAGAAAATGCTGTACATCAACAGCCTTGTGAAGGACGAAAGCAGCCTCATCAACGAATATTCGTACTATAAGCAGCTGGAGGACGAAAAAAACGCGGAACTGGAAGATTATCTTGCGGAGCTTGCCGAACAGCAGCGGAAGATCGCGGAAGCCTATGTCGGCGGAACGGTCTGGTGGCCGCTCGATCCGGCGGTACGCTGCCGGGTTTCGTCCGAATACGGCTGGCGGAATCTCTACGGCATGCAGGATTTCCATCTCGGCATCGACCTTGCGGCTCCGAACGGGACGACCGTGCGTGCGGCCAACGCCGGAAAGGTACTGACCAGTTCGTATCACTGGAGTTACGGCAATTATGTTCTCATCGATCACGGCGGCGGTATTGCGACGTTGTATGCGCACCTGTCCTCGAACGCAGTCTCCGTCGGCGAGACGGTGACGGCGGGGCAGACGGTTGGCTGGGTCGGTCTGACGGGCAATACCTTCGGCTACCACCTGCACTTTGAGGTGCGGGAAAACGGTGCGACCGTGAACCCGAGAAATTATCTGGTGTTCCCGTAATACGGGAATGCCGTTCAAAATTCCCCAATATTACCCACAGGAGTTTTATTATGTCTAAGAAACTATCCATCGGTGCGACGGCGGCGGTCACCGCACTGTGCTGTCTTGCGACGTTTCAGGGAACCTACCTTTTCCTGCAGAACAGATTTGAGGCAAAGTACATTGATAACGCAGTTCTGAGCAGGGGCGGTACGGCTTCCTCTGCTGGCAACAGTGTTTCACTCGTGATCGGCGGCGACGACAGCCAGGATTTTATGACCCGCGTGACAAGCAAGCTGGCGGAAGTGGATTCCCTTTACCGGAATTATTACATCGGTGATCTGGACGACGATGCACTGATCGATGCGGTCATCGCCGGCTATGTTCTCGGTACCGGCGACGATTACGCGGCATACTACAATCAGGAGGGCTTTGCTTCCCTGATCCAGGATCTGGAAGGCGAAATGGCCGGCATCGGCGTCAATGTAATTTACAATACCCAGTACAAGCTGATCGAGATCCTGAGCGTGACGGCAGGATCCCCCGCAGAAAAAGCGGGCGTTATGCCCGGGGACCTTGTGGTCACTGTCGGAGAAGAGAAGGAATCCGTTGCGGAACTCGGCTATCAGCCGTCCATCAACAAACTGAGAGGCGTGATCGGAACGAAGGCGGTCTTCACCGTTCTGCGCGGTGAAAATTACACCGAAACGGTGGATTTTGAGATCGTCCGTGACAAGATCGTCGAACAGACGGTCATGAATCATGTATACGGTCCGGACAACAGCATCGGTGTCATCAAGATCTCCGGCTTTGATGCAAAGACCCCGGTGCAGTTCGTGGAATCGGTCGAAACGCTTCAGAAGCAGGGATGTGACAAGCTTATCATCGACCTCCGTTACAATCCGGGCGGGGAACTGTCTTCCATCGTGACCACGCTGGACTACATTCTTCCGGAAGGACCGGTCATCCGTATCTTTGACGCGGACGGCAAGGAAGTCAAGGCATATTATTCCGAGCCGACGGAACTCGACATGCCGATGGCGGTTGTTGTCAACGGCAGTACGGCGAGTGCGGCAGAACTGTTCACGTCTGCGGTGCGTGACTACAACAAGGCGACCATCGTCGGCGAGACTACCTTCGGCAAGGGCTGCATGCAGACCACCGTGCCGCTGAGCGACAACAGCGCGGTTTCGATCACTTACCGGATGTACAGTCCGCCGTTCTCGGAAAACTACCACGGCGTCGGCATTGTTCCGGACGTTGAAGTGGCACTTGATCCGGATCTGATGTTCAAAAACGTCTATAAGATCACCGACGAAGAAGACAATCAGCTCGCAGCGGCAGCGGCGACATTTGGGGATTGAGTGAATTCCCGGGGAAAACTTTTTTGGAAAAAAATTTTTCCCCGGACCCCTTTCAAAAAACTTCATACTATTATGGATAACAAAGTATGTGCAGATTTGCAGGTATATAATTTTGTAAACTGCACAGCCGGTTTGGTATTCCGGCTCTGCACTGTACTTTGACCTTCTATCCAGTTTAAAAGTTTTTGAAGAGGGGTTCGGTCGAGACTTGCAAAGCAAGTCTCAGGAAAACTTTTTCCAAAAAGTTTCTCCCCGATAACATAACTATAACTATAATAAAGTGAGGTAAATCACATCATGGAAAATTCCAAGACTACGAAGTATACCAAAGAAGGTTTTCAGGCGCTGGTTGACGAACTGAACTATCTCAAGGGTGAAAAGACCGAAGAAGTAAAGCAGAGCCTTGCACAGGCGCGCTCCTACGGTGACCTTTCCGAAAACAGCGAATACGACGAAGCGAAAAACGAACAGGCGCGTGTTGCTACCCGTATCGCCGAACTCGAAGAGCTGATCACCCACGCGGAAATCATCGACGAAAGCGAACTCCGCGAAGACGTCATCAACCTCGGTTCTACCGTTCTTGCATACGACTACGATATGGAAGAAGAAGTGGAATACTCCATCGTCGGTACCAACGAATCCGACCCCATGCGCGGCAGAATTTCCGACCGCAGCCCTATCGGCAATGCCATGATCGGTAAAGTTGTCGGTGATATCGTCAATGTAACTACTCCCGGCGGCGAACTCAAGTTCAAGATCCTCTCTGTTGAACGTACCAAGAACAACGCGTAAGACATGGAGTTTCGCGGGAACCCATTTTGCAAAAAGGGTTCCCACACCCCCAAAAAAATCTTTGAACGAAAGATATAACGAGGTTTTGTTTAAGTTTTTCGTTTTATAAATTTACAGACATCGAAAGGGAATTCAGTTATGGCTGAAAATAATGTAAACAACGCTCCTGTCGCTGAAATGACGCAGGCAGAGCTGAATGAAGTGCTGAAGGTGCGCCGTGAAAAGCTGGCTGCTCTCGTGGAAGCAGGCAATGACCCCTTCCAGATCACCAAGTACGATCAGACGCATCACAGCACCGATATCAAGGAAAATTTCGAAGTACTTGAAGGTCAGCGCGTTTCCATCGCAGGCCGTATGATGTCCAAGCGTATTATGGGCAAGGCATCTTTCTGCAACGTACAGGATCTCAAGGGTTCCATCCAGTCCTATGTTGCACGTGACTCCATCGGCGTGGATGAATATGCAGGATTCAAGAAGCTCGACATCGGTGACATCATCGGTATCGAAGGCACCGTTTTCAAGACCAAGACCGGTGAAATTTCCGTTCATGCGGAAAAGCTGACCCTGCTCTCCAAGAGCCTGCAGGTTCTTCCGGAAAAGTTCCACGGTCTGACCAACACCGACCTCCGCTACCGTCAGCGTTACGTTGACCTTATTGTGAATCCCGACGTACGTGACACCTTCCTGAAGCGTTCCAAGATCATCAGCACCATCCGCCGCTTCCTCGACGAACAGGGGTTCATCGAAGTAGAAACCCCGATGCTCGTATCCAATGCGGGCGGTGCAGCGGCAAGACCGTTCGAAACCCACTTCAACGCGCTTGACGAAGACCTCAAGCTCCGCATCTCACTCGAACTCTACCTCAAGAGACTCATTGTCGGCGGTCTGGAAAAGGTATACGAAATCGGTCGTGTCTTCCGTAACGAAGGTCTTGACACCCGTCACAACCCGGAATTCACCCTCATGGAACTGTACCAGGCATATACCGACTACCACGGTATGATGGACCTTACCGAAAACATGTTCCGTCACGTAGCACAGGAAGTGCTCGGCACGACCACGATCGTATACAACGGCGTGGAAATGGATCTCGGCAAGCCGTTCGAACGCATCACCATGCTTGACGCGGTCAAGAAGTACAGCGGTGTTGACTTCAACGAAATCCATTCCGATGACGAAGCGAAGGCCATCGCGAAGGAAAAGCACGTTGAATTCGAAGACCACCACAAGAAGGGCGACATTCTGAACCTGTTCTTCGAAGAATTCGTAGAAGAACACCTGATTCAGCCGACGTTTGTAATGGACCACCCGATCGAAATCTCCCCGCTGACGAAGAAGAAGCCGGAAGATCCGAACTACGTCGAACGTTTTGAAATGTTCATGAATGGCTGGGAAATGGCGAACGCATACTCCGAGCTGAACGACCCGATCGACCAGAGAGAACGCTTCAAGGCACAGGAAGAACTGCTTGCAAAGGGCGATGAAGAAGCGAACCGTACGGACGAAGACTTCATGAACGCGCTTGAAATCGGTATGCCTCCGACCGGCGGTATCGGCTACGGTATCGACCGTCTGTGCATGCTGCTCACCGACTCCGCAGCGATCCGTGACGTTCTGCTGTTCCCCACAATGAAGACTCTGGAACAGTAAAAGTGAGAAAACGAGAGAAAAACGGAGAAATAAAGAGCTATAAAGAGATATAAACGCTCTTTACCCAAGTATTTTGAAGTTTTACGACAGATTTACGACAGAAGAGAACACGAATAAGACTAAGCCTCTCACCTATATGTATGGTGAGAGGCTCTTTTTTTGTTTAAGACGGAGGAAATAATGCAATACCAACTGAAATTACAACAGCTCGTGACTTATTCACG
>JAFQFS010000140.1 GCA_017398585.1 Clostridia bacterium | reverse complement strand
CGTATATTTTCACGCCCGAACCTCCCTTCGTTTGTAACTTTTGTGTTAAACGTCTGAATTATTCTTGTTTTTAACATATTTTTGATGTATAATTGTGTTAAAGGTCAGAATCCCTCAAAGATTCACAAATAGTTTACATAAGGTAGGTAATGTTTATGAATGAAAAGGACCAAACAACGAAGCCGAAGAAGAAAAAGGGGTGTCTGATCGTTGCTATTGTTTTTCTTGCAATCGTGGCCGTTCTGGTCGTTGCGATAGTCGGCGCCCTGTCGACGATCGACGACGTGGAACCGAATATTTCGGAATCAGACATTGACTTCAGTAAGGCGAACTGGGTTTCCCAGGCCGAAGACGCCGCGAAGGGGTATATGAACGAAATATACGGCGGCGGTTCCGATCTGCTCTATGACGCCGCGCACGAACGCGCCTGGTTTGTTGATCTGGAATACGACTATTCGGCTGACGATTATTATGAATCCGACGATTTTACACACGGATATTATGTTTGCGAAGGCGTGATCAAGTACGACGTCCCAGGCGACGGAAATTCCGAACTGTTTCCTGTGAATTATACGACGACCGTGTTCGTGACAGATAACGCGAATGGGTACAGATTCAGCCTTCGCACGATCACACTGACCTTCGACGGCGTTGAAATAGACAGTTTCAAAAACGCGAAATTCTTTTCTGAATGACAAAAAGCGGCCAGGGGTATTCCCTGACCGCTTTCGTTTTACTTCATGTATTTATCCAGACCATGCTTCTTCAGTTCCTGAAGGTATTTTCTTTCTATGCGTCTGTCCTGGCTCTTTTTGGTGTTGTCGATCGCCCGTTTTAGGGTATAGTGTCCAGGCGTGAACTTTACATATATGCCGCCTTCACGATACCCCTTCACATAGACAAAGGAATTCCCGTCCCAGTAGCCAGGAACCCAGTGTCCCCTGAAGCCATACTCAAGGTGACCGGCATAGTCCAGGTTGTTGTAAACGTCTATTTTGTAGACGTTGCCGGCGCGAATGGCTTTTGTTCCGCTTTTGAAGTTCCGGCGATAGTTTCCGGTATTGACGATTCCGTCTTCCTTACAGATTTTACGGGCCTGATCGCGCGCGTACATACCTTCTTGAACGACGATCCGATCCATGATTTCGGGAATATCGTTCTGAAGCGTTTCCAGAGCCTTCTGAAATGCGATCATTTCGCTGTTATCCACGGACATATAAATTCACCTCCTAACGAAGAAAGGCGGCCAGGATTTCCCTGACCGCCGCTTTTTATACTTTCTGAAGGTTGGACGCCTTGACGGCGGCGGTGACGGTTTTCCCGATACCAATGACGACGCGATCGCCGTTCACCTGAATCACGTCATAGGTGTCATAGTAGGTCTTGAAGGTCTTTCCGGTGTAGGTCTGGGCCTTCAGGACCTTTACTTTGTCGCCCTTGCGAATGGTCTGATCGGCGCCGACGGAAACGTCAGCCGCGTCGACCCACCCGTAAACGGTGGAACCCTTTCCGGACACGGCGACCAGGTGGTAAGGGTGGGCCTTACCGGCCGCGATCGCGGTGATCTTCGCCTTGCCGGCCTTACAGGTTTTCCGCGTGCCGGTCTTATAGGCGGAAGTGTAGTGATTCGTTCCGGTGAAGTCGACTTCCATTCCGACGGCCAGGGCCTTTCCGGCGTCCTGGGCCGCGTCTTCCTTCTCGACGACGGGTTCCTGGTAGGTTCCCAGGCGTTTATTGACTTCGTCGTCGATCTGACCGAGGCGGTTATACAGAAAAACGCCAGGACAGGACTTATTCGCATAATCACGGTGAACGGTCATATTACAGCCGTTTCTGTGATTTACGCGGTCCGCCTTATTCGTGGACCAGACCAGTTTCTTGATCCCGTTTCGCTGACAGATGTCAGTCACCAGGTCGATCAGGGCGGCGAAGGCCTTGTCGTTTACGGCGTAGGGGTGTTTTGTATCAGACGCGACTTCGATCGTGATCGCGCGGTGGTCGTTG
>JAFQFS010000139.1 GCA_017398585.1 Clostridia bacterium | reverse complement strand
GCGTTCCTCTGGTTCCTTGTTTTGGCTTTGGCGAGCCTTTTGTGCTTATGGGTATGTTTCATCGTCTCGCCTTCCTTCCGAGCCTCTGGCGTGCCTTTTTGGCTTTTTCCAGGTCTTCTGCGTCTTCTTCCTCGGTGTCGAGGTCGTCGTCATCCGGGGAGACGTTGGAGCTGGGAGGCTTTGTGGGGTTTTTCTGGTTGCCGTTCGGGTCGGTACCGCCGTCGCTGGCCGACGTGTCTTCTTTGTCGTCCCAGTCTTCGAGGCGTTCCGGCATTCCGGCTGCGTCTCTGACGAAATCCTCCAGACCTTCGTCCGGGATCAAGACGCCGCATCCTACCATCTGGTTGATGAAGTTGCCCAGTTTTTCGAGGTTCGCGTCCTCCACGTCGCCGTGTGTCAGCTGCGGGTAGTCCGTGATGCCTGCGAAATGGTCGCCGTTTATGTCGATAAGGGCGGGAATTGCGACGTTGTTGAAAACTTCGCAGATAATGTCGAGGTATGAGCCGATCGCCATGCTGAACATCTTCGTTTTGTCACTCGAAAGCGCGAAGCTGCCGACGCTCTGGTGTCCCATCAGGATGAAGTCCGCCAGTACCGTCATGGCGATTCTGCTGTCGTAGCGCTCGATGATGGCGCTGGTGTCAAACTGCCGGCGTCCGCCGGTGCTCAAAAGCTCCACCTTCCAGCCGTTCGGCACGACCAGTCCTTCGAGGCTGTCGCGTCTGATGTTCTGAACGACGCGCTCTGCTGCCACTCGCATTGCGACCATTTCCGGATCCTCTTCGTCCCAGATGTTCAGTCCTTCCGGCGCGGTCATTGTGGGAAGTCCGGCGAGGTCTCTTTCGATACCGATGCCTTCGATCTCCTGAATGCGGCGCTTGAAGTACCAGTCGCGGTATGCGTTTCGCAGGATGCTTCGTCCTTCGGGGTTACCCTTGCGGCTCTTGGTCTTGAAAAGCAGGAGCTTCTCGATCGGGATGTTAATCAGTCCGAAGTCCGGAGGCGGGTTCTGTACCAGACCGACGATGTTGTCGTTGTCGTCGTACAGCCATTCGTAGAGCGTCTCTTGCGCTCTGATGGGGAGCTTCTGCCAGCCGATGAGACCGTCTGTGTACTTACTGCGAAGGCGCGGGTCTTTCCGCTTGCCGCAGCGTCGCTTGTAGACGATTTCGTGGGCGCTCCAGCCGTAGGTCAAGAATGAGAGGATTTCCGAGACGGTATCGCTCCAGGTGTCGCTCATGTCGTCCATGCAGGAGAGCACGAAGTCTCGCGCTTCTTCGTCTGCAGGTGTGGTTCCTCCTGGCTGCACGTCCCAGATTGCCTGGCGTATTAGCATTTCGATCGCAAAGAGAATAGCGCCGACGACGTCGTCGTTCTCGCTCATCTCCTGGTAGACCGCGATGCCTTTTCTGCCCTGCAGCTCCTTCAGGAATTCCTCGTAAAAAAAGCCGCCGTATCGTTTCTGACCGAGGCGACCGAGTTCTTTCATGCTGTTTGCCATTGTGTTTCCTCCTTTCTTCGGGTTGTTATATTGCAAAAGCACCGGGAAGGGTGCCACTTGCCGTATTGAAGGTTTAAGGTTACCCATTTGAGGGTTAAGGTTTAAGGTATAAGGTTTGAGGGTTAAGGCGAGGATAGTTCTGTGCTTTTCCGATGCTCGCACCGTACTTGTATAATGCTTTGGTTATCTTCCGCGCCAGTAGCTCTCTTTGGAGAGTGTCGTGCTCTTTGGTGGTCCGGTGGTTGTCGGCTTATCCATCAGGTAGAGGATGCCTTGCACCAGGGCGTCCACGGTGTCCTTGAATGTGCCCTTCGGGAATATCAGAAGGTCTTTTATGAGGTCGTGTACCCAGGGGTGCGTCTTCGGGTCCGGGAAGTGAATATTTCCCGCCTCGAAGTATGGCGTCACGCTGATCGCGCGTTCTTCCTTGCTGCCCTTCGGGTTGAATTCCACCATGCCGGGGATCTCCTTCTTCAGAAGGTCAACGATGGCGGGTCCGTTTGCCTTGTTCTCGACCACCTTCGCTCTGGCTCTGCTCCATTTGCCGGAAAGGGTTCGGACGGCTGCGACCGATTCGGTGAAGCTCATCTTGTCGTTCACCAGGTCTTTGATGTAAATGTCCGAGCCGTGTCGTCCCATGACGTAGCCGGCTACCTTCGCGGATCCTTCGCTCTTGGTGAATGCCATATCCCAGCTCTGGATGTCCATTGTGTTCGGCGCCGCTCCGTCGCTGTAGAAGTTGTTCAGCCAGTCGCGCTTGAATATAACGCCTTCCGCCGGTGCGGGTACCTGCTGGAATTGTCCCGCGTACTGCAGGCTTCCCATTGATTTCTTCAAGCCTGCCAGGACTTCGTGGTCGAAGCGC
>JAFQFS010000138.1 GCA_017398585.1 Clostridia bacterium | reverse complement strand
GTCTTTATACCGTACGGCGTCCTCGGTATAGTTGGGGTTGTGCCCTTTTCCGTTCACGAGCAGGAAGCGGACGTTCTCGCGTCCGGCGAGTTTTTCGCGGAGCACGTCAAAATGGTGTGCAGCGCTCACGACCTTATCGTCTTCGGAGTGGATAATCAGCACTTCCGCGTCCGTTTTTTTCAGCGCAGAGACGGCACAGGCGGAGGCATACTTCGGATTCGCCGCCTTTTCGACGCCGTAAAGGTGGTCGTAAAACACGCCCATGACGCCGCCGAAGGTCTGGCGGAGCATGCGGCTGACAGAGACAAAGCCGGACATCGCGGCGAGGTGGGTGATATCCGGATGGTATGCGGCGATGTTGAGGGTCGCGAACGCACCCCAGCTGTGTCCGACGACGGAAATTTTCATGGATTTATAGTTATCATCGGCTTTCAGCGCGGTCAGGCAGGCGTCAAGGTCGGAGAGGGACTGCGCAAATCCGTTCGCGGATTCGCCGTCCGACTCCATGCAGCCGGTATGGTCGTACGCGAAGACGAGATATCCGTGACGTGCGAGCGTTTCGATCTCCTTCATGTAGGCGCGGTGTCCGCCGCCCATGCCGTGATCGAACACGACGATTCGTCCGGGAACGGGGTCATCGTAACGGTAGAAATAGCCCTGAAGGGCATGTCCGGCGCGGGAAAAGAAGGTGTACGGCTCCGCGGAAAGTCCGGGAAAATCGGCGGCGGAGAAATAGAAGACCGTTCCGTCCTCGTCGTACCGGCGGTAAAGCTGTGCGCGGTAGAGCTTTTCGACCTGCTTGGCAAAAATCATGAATCACGCCCTCCAGTCCACATCGAATTCGGCGTTGCGGTCGCAGGTGAGTTTTCCGTCCGTGATTTTGAGTTCCGCCATCTGGACGGCGCTTCTCGGGTGATAATTCGGATCGGGATGCGTGAAATAGACGATGAACGCGCGCTCCCCGGTGACGAAAACGTCCGCATGTGCGCCGCGTCCTCCGTCGTCCTTCCGTGTGCCGGATTCACGGAGGATGTTCTCGGGCTGACGGGTGAAGTGTTCGAGGTCGTCGGAGAAATAGACGGCGAGGCCGTCCCAGACGTCGCTGATCATCCAGTGCGTTCCGCCGAACGCGAAGACATTCGGACCTTCCTGTGCACAGTCGCCCGCCGCGATGCCGCGGTACGTCCAGTCGTAGAGATCGGGGCTGTCGGCATAACAGGTCGCTGAGCCCTGACGTTCGTCCTTGTACCACATCCGCCACGATCCGTCGGGCAGGCGGAAGACACAGGGGTCGATAATGCGAAGAGATCCGAAGCTGAGAGGTCCGATGTGATCCCAGTAGAAGAGGTCTTTCGAAGTATAATGTTCGATGGTGGAGTCGCCGCCCCAGTTGAGGTAGACGCCCTGGATATAGGAAACGTACATATGGTAGGTGGCGTCGTCGGGATTGTAGATGATCTCGGGCGCCCAGAACGTATTGTGTCCGAACTCAAAATCGAGGTCGAGCGCACCGCGGTAATGCCAGTCCCTGCCGTTCACGGACTCCGCAACGCCGATCATGGAACCGTAACAGTACGACACGCCGTCCACCTGCTGATTCGCGCGCCGCTGGGTATAGAACATATAATACTTCCCGTCGGCTTCCTTGCGGATGACCATCGGGTCCGCCGCGCCGTCGTAAATCGGGTCTTTATAAAGAGGAGATGGAATCATGAAAATGCTCCTTTTCTTCGTTTGGTATTTGTATTTACTATAACACGTTATCGGGAAAATTGCAAGAAGTTTTTTATGTGCGAGGGTGAGGTAAGGGGGAACGCGCTTTCTTGAAAGAAAGCTGTGCAAAGAACTTTATACTGCGGTAGCCGGTTTGTACAGTTTATATGGGTTTGTGAGAGGGGGATTTTGGATGGGTCTGTGCACAGCCATTTAGTTGATCCCAGCTGACAAAATGGGAGCGATCCAATTTCTGAGGAAGGGTGGAGACGGAAGTCAGGGACCACCGAGACCCTGACTTCCCACGCCGTTTAGGATAACCTTGATCTCGTGCAATCGTTCGCAATCCCTCTACGTTAAGAGAGTGCCCGCTCGGCTTGGCTGCCGCCGTCCTCGCTTCTGTCAGTTCTGTCAGCTGACGTTGAGTTTGCACAAACGCAAAGCACGAACGGCGGCAT
>JAFQFS010000137.1 GCA_017398585.1 Clostridia bacterium | reverse complement strand
CTGCCGCCGTTCGTGCTTTGCGTTTGTTGAAATCGTATGTCAGCTGACAGAACTGACAGAAGCGAGGACGGCGGCAGCCAAGCCGAGCGGGCAGTTACTTCACGTAGAGAGATTTCTCTCCTTTGCACGAGATCGAGGTTATACCATACGGCGTGGGAAGTCAGGGTCTCGGTGGTCCCTGACTTCCGTCTCCACCCTTCCTCAGGATTTGGATCGCTCCCATTTTGTCAGCTGGGACAGACTAAATGGCTGCGCACAGACCCATCAAAAAATCCCCTCACAACTTCAAATTCGCACTACACAAACCGGCTATAACAGCCTAAAGAGGTTTGGAGGGGGTCCGGGGGGACCTTTCCTCTGAAAAGGTCCCCCCGGGGAAAACGATATTTTGTAAACCCACTTACGGATTTTCGTTGTTCTTTGCGTAGTTTTCGTTGAGCTTCTGGAGAGTCTTCTGCCAAACTTTTTCGTTCTTGGCGAAGTGGCTGGCAACGTCGGTGGAATTTGCGCGAAGGAGGGTTTCGACGTAGCCGTCAACAGAGATATCGTGCATACGTGCGGTATCGAAATTGCGGCTGCGGATGATCATCTGAACGATTTCGGAAGACTCAGGGTCACGGACGTTCTTGGTGGAAGCGAGGACGTCGATGAGGTCGGGAGTGATCATGTCGTAGGAGATTGCTGCCATCGCTTCGAGCATGGTACCCACGTATTCGGGGTCGGTGCAGGACTTCGGAACAACAACCATGGAGCCGGCGCCGGAGACGCAGGTGGAGTAGCGTTCCTGGTTTTCGTCATACTTCGGGTTCGGGAGTACGCCGAAGTCGTATTCCATTTCGCGGAGGAAGGTTTCGATCTTCTGGAACGTGATGCCGCAGAAGTAGGCACGGCCTTCTTCAAATACCTTGAAGGAACGTTCGTGCTGCTCGACTTCGTAGTTCGCGTTCGTGCCGCGGAGCGCCGTGTAGATCTTGTTGTAAATGTTGACGGCCTTTTCCTGGTCCAGATCAAGCACGATCGCGCCCGTTTCGTCCGCATGGCTGAAGTCACCGCCCGCACCGTACAGAAGTGCCGCCGGATAGTCGCTCCAGCAGGTCAGGGAGAACAGGTCGTCCTCTACCTTGATTTCGCCGTCGCCGTTCAGGTCGGTCGTCTTGCCGTCTGCAAGCACCTGATACTTGTCAAACGTCCACTTGCCTGCAAGCGCATCTTCGTAGGGGTATGTCATGCCGTTGTCGTCAAACAGATTCTTGTTGAACAGCATACATTCGGACGTCAGAAGTTCCGTCGGGGAAATGTCGCCGATCGCAAGGAACAGATTTCCCGCAACCGTCATGTCCGCAACTTCGTCCTGGTCCCACCACTGCTGCTTCAGGTCAACGCCCGGCAGATCGTAGAAATTGAACAGGTATCCGCCCGTTCCCATCGGGTGCGCGGTGTAGTTCGTCAGGTACAGTTCGTACGACATGTCACCCGCCGTCGCGTCCGCCTTGACCATGTTGTTGATGCTGCCGTAGTCCGTCTGTTCCGCGGTCATCTTGACGTTGTACAGTTCGGAAACCTTCGTGTTTCTGCCGTATACAAGGTCGTTCAGCGTCGCACCGGTCATTTCTTCCGCCAGAATGTCCACGTGGCGGCTGTCCTGGTTCGTCGAGATCATGCGGTAGTCGCGTCCGCCGAAATCCTTGATGGTCAGCGTTGCTTCCGCCAGAGGACGTTCGGTTTCTTCTTCCTGTACGGCTTCTTCCGCCGCAGCGTCGCCCGCTTCGGTCACCGTCGTGTCAGCACCGGATGCAGCATCCGTATTTGCGGGAGTTTCCGTTTCGGAGCACGAAAGCAGTGTGCCGGCGGTCATCAGCGCACACAGGATCATGCAGAGCAGTCTTTTCTTTGCCATAATGTTTCTCCTTTTTCCGCAGTCGCGGAACTTTTATTGATATTTCATTATAGCACAGATTCGTGAACAAATCTTGAATTCGTATTATTTAACTGCCCGACATTATTATATTTTATATCCATCCTCGCTCTCTGCCCTTTCAAGTGACCGCACCGCACACAAAATCACAGGAGCCGCGATCATCCCGCCGACACCGCCGATATGCCACCCGAGATACAGACACACAAGCGCGACAAACGGATGCACCCCCGTCATTTTCCCGATGAGTCTGGAATCCAGCAGCTGCCGTACCAGATAGATCACCCCGAGCAGAACGAGCAGCGAGATCCCCCGCCGCTGTTCGCCGTACAGAAATTCCCATACCGCCCACGGCACCAGAACGCACCCGCATCCCAGCACCGGCAGAACATCGATCACCGCAACGATGAGCGACGCCGCAAGCGCGTACTTCACCCCGATCACCGTCAGCCCGACGGACAGCTCCAAAAACGTCACCGTCATGATCGTGAGATACGTCCTCAGATAGAGAAACACCGCCCCGGAGACTTCGCCGAAAATCCGTTCTGTTTTTCGTGCCGTCCTGTCCGGCAGAAGTCCGAGAAGGCTCTCCGCGATCCCTGCGGGATCCGCCGTCAGATACACGAATGCAAAAATCGCCACGACCGCAGAAAATACACTTCCCGGCACCGCCCCGACGATCCCGCCGAGGAACGACGCCGCCGATGTCCCGACGGAAGCTGCCGCATCCGCAAGCGCGTCCGAAATCATGCGAAACATCCGCGATTCCGAATCCACCGTAAACGGCAGAAGATCGAGCAGCCCGCCGAACAGCTCCGCCGCCTTTTCCGCATACTCCGGCAGATTCCCGATCACGTCCCAGAGCTGACCTGCCAGACTCCCTGCAAACAACGCAATCCCGTACGCCGTACCGATGCAGACCAGTACGGCAAACACCGCACAGCCGCTTTTTTCGGATATCCTGCACTTCCGGCTGAGGAATACCCCTGCCGGACGGATCATCCGCGACGCCACATACGCCAGGATAAACGGCAGCAGTGCACCTCCGATGTATTTCATAAAAAATTCAATCAGAATCAGCGCCAGTACCGCCGTCAGAAGAACCTGTGGAAAACCACGCCGTTTTATGTTCGGTTCCGTCAAATAAAACCCACCTTTCCGGAAAACCTCCGCTTCCTGCCCTATATTATTCCCCGTCCGCAAAAATCTTCTCATATTTATTTGACATTGCCGCGGATATCTGCTAAAATAGAGAAAAGACTATCTGAGGAAGGAAGTTCCGAATATGCTTATCAATACCTATCCGTACGGCGGCGTTCTCCTGTACGAGTCAGCTCCGTTTGCACTGGACGAAAAAACACGTGCCGCCCTTCTCGAAAAATGGGATGCAGCCAACTACGACGGCGAAGTGGACGACCTTCTCAACGAAGCAGAAAAAGTCGCAAGCCCACGCGCATTCCTCCGCCGTGCCTACGTCACCGAAGTGGATGAAAACGGCGCGGTCCTGGTTGTGGAAGGTGACGGTGAACCGAAGACCTTCCGTATCAAGAGCCCCCTCGTCGGCGAAAAACTGCGGAAGGACACCACCGTTGTCGGCACCGTCGCGACCTGCGGACGCGCTCTGTACGATCTGTCGGTCTCCTACGCGGACGACCCGCTCCTGCGCGAAGTGGCGGAGGACATCTGCCTCGCCTACATGCGCCACATCAGCATCGCCCTGCACGAATACCTCCGCGAACACATCTACGGCGGCGACAAATTCTCCCGTCTCAGCCCCGGTTCCCTCTCCTCGTGGAACATCACGGGACAGGTTCCGCTGTTCGAACTCCTCGGCGAAGGCGCCGAACTCACGGGCGTCGAACTGACCCCCTCCTACCTCATGATCCCCTACAAATCCGCCTCCGGCCTCTCCTTCCCGACGGACTCCCCGTTCGAGTCCTGCATGCGCTGCCCGCGCGAAAACTGCCCCAACCGGAGAGCGGAATATCAGGAAGCGTAAGTTTCTCGGGGAAAACTTTTTTGAAAAAAAGTTTTCCCCGAACCCCTTTCAAAAAACTTTAAACTATATAGATTGACAGAGTAAGTGCAGGGTGTTCGGATATAGGATTTTATTAGCCGCACAGCCGGTTTAGTATTCCAAATTTGTACCCAAACTTTGTCTTTCCAATTCGTTTGAAGGTTTTTGAAGAGGGGACGAGACTTCCAAAGGAAGTCTCAGGGGGAGGGACTTTTTTCAAAAAGTCCCTCCCCGATAAAAATACTTTTAATTACAGAAAGGATTTTCCCAAATGAAACGACTGATTTCTCTGCTTCTTGCACTGCTTGCATCCATCGGAGCGCTTCTCTGCATCCCCGGATGCTCAAAAAACGCGGAGGAAGAAACCGCCTCAACGGGAGAAACAGGTGAAACCATCATGGTACAGATCGAAATGGACAACGGCGGCATCATCAAGCTGGAACTCTATCCGGACATCGCACCGATCACCGTAGCGAACTTCGAAAAGCTCGTGAAGGAAGGCTTCTACGACGGCCTGATCTTCCACCGCGTCATCAAGAACTTCATGATCCAGGGCGGCGACCCGACCGGTACCGGCATGGGCGGCGCGAAGGAAACCATCAAGGGTGAATTTGCTTCCAACGGCGTAAAGAACAGCCTCTCCCACACCCGCGGCGTCATCTCCATGGCACGCAGCCAGAAGAAGGACAGTGCGTCTTCCCAGTTCTTCATCTGCCACGCGGACGCGAAGTACCTCGACGGTGACTACGCCGCATTCGGCAAAGTCATCGAAGGCATGGACGTTGTCGACGAAATCGCCGGCGTCCGCACCAACTTCAACGACAAGCCCCTCACCGACGTTGTCATGAAGTCCGTCACCATCATCGAAGAATAAGTTTTCAAAATCACAGGACGTTCCACACCGGACGTCCTGTTTTTTTACACAAAAATATTTTGATGAATATCTAAAAACCTATTGACAAAAAGTATTTCGATGGATATAATAATACCAGTGAAGCGATTCGATACACATCAAATCACCGAAAGGAAACATCATCCATGAAACCCAATGATACGGCAGTATATCCCAAAACCGCCGCCGTCCACGCTTTTCTGACGGAGACTGCCGGAAAAGCCGCCGCAGATTACGAAGAACAGCGCAAATCCTACCACAAAAGGGACAAAATCCAGAGATACACACTGGCGCTCCGGCGACAGATGGCGGAACACTGCACCTCCATTCCCGCTCTTCCCTCCGACCGCAGCCTGTGGCCGGAACAGATCGCGCGCCGGGAAGCGATTCTCCGCGATCATCCGCAGATTCTCGCACCGTACGAAAACGCCCTCGCCGGAATGGACACAGACGAACGGTACGCCTTTCTCCTGTTTGTTCACACCAACTGGTTCCTGCACAGCGTTTTCATCGATCCGCACCTCGAACAGCTGAACACCGCAAAATCCGGCGGACAGCCGGAAAACGCCTTCGATTCCCGCATCCTTCTTGAAACCGTTTATTCCATCTGCCGGGAATGGCGGAAGTGGTGGCAGAAAAACGGCTATGCCCCGTTCGACACCTGGACATACGAAGATTCCCCGTGGCAAGACGCCCCGTATCTCCCCAGAGATGCCATGCAGTATCCGTTTGCCTCCGCCGCACGGACGTTCATGGTGGAAACCGCAAAAAAAGCCGCCGCGGATTACGCAGAACAGTTCGCCAACCTCGAAAAAGAGGACAAACTCCGCAGAAAAATGCTGTCCATCCAGAAATCCATGGCGGAAAACTGCGCCGGCTTCGCCGCAATGGCATTCACCAAAACAACATGGCCGGAACAGATTGCGCGGCGCGAGAATATCCTCCGCAATCATACTGATGTCCTCACACCGTATGCCGACGTTCTCGCCGGAATGTCCGAGGATGCCAGGTTCGCCTTTATCCTGTACGCCCACACCAACTGGTTCCTGCACAACGCCTTTCTCAACAAACACCTCGAAAATCTGAGCGCCGCCAGAGCCGCCGGACAGCCGGAAAAAGCCTTTGACGACCGAGTCATCCTCGGCACCGTCTACGCTATCTGCCGGGAATGGCGGACATGGTGGCAGGAAAACGGTTCCGCGCCGTTCGACAACTGGACGTACGAAGACTCCCCGTGGGAAGACGCATAACAAAACCGAAACACCGAAAGGAACAAATCCGATGAATACACACGAAATCCTTCTTACTATGCCCGACGCGGCTGACTATCCGAAAACCATCGAAACACAGCATATTCTCGCCGACATTGCAACCCGTCATGTCGAAGCGATCAATGCGGAAGCTGCCGCCCTCACGCCGAACGACAAGCTGCAGAAAAAAGCTCTCATGATCGCAAAAAACATGGCGCAGCTCTGCAACACCTTCACCAGCTATGTTTTCGGTGCCAAAACCGTGAGCGACTATGTCGCAAAGCGCATGAAGCTCGTCCGTGACAATCACTGTACCGACGAAATCGAAGAGCAGCTCGCCGCACTCACCCCCGACGAAATCGGCATGTTTTCTGTCTTCGCTCATGCAACATGGCTTCTGCACAACGCATTTTTCGACAAGCATACCGCCGAGATCCACGAAGCCTATCAGAATGGACATCCCGAAAAGGCGTTTGAAGCGAACATCATCGTCCGTGTTCTCAACGCCGTCTGTCTTGAGTGGCACGGATGGTGGCGTGAAAACGGTTCCGTACCGTTCGAAAAATGGACGTACGACACCCATCCCGCCGATCTGTATACCGAAGAAACGGAGGCGTAACCATGGCAGTCAACGGCATCAACGCCCTCGCTCTGTTCAAAGCACTCGGTGACGAATCCCGCCTGCGCATCGTCCAGATCCTGATCCAGGGGGAATCCTACGTCGAGCTGATCGCCAGCCGCCTCGGTCTCACCAGCGCGACGGTCAGCCACCATCTGAAAAAACTGGAGGAAGCCGGCCTCGTCGAGTGCCACCGCACCCAGTTCTACATGATCTACTCCCTCAAATCGGGCGTCCTCGGCAATACCCTTGAGGAACTCATCGCCGAAATCCCGCAGGATGTGGACGACGATACCAAATACCGCAATTCCGTCATCGAAAACTTCATGCCGTATGGAGTTCTGAAGCAGCTCCCCGCCCAGCAGAAAAAGCGGGAGATCATCCTCCGGCACATTCTGTCGAAACTCCCGAAGAAGGACAGCTACACGGAAAAGGAAATCAACGAACACATCAAACAGTTCCACGACGACTACTGCTTCCTCCGCCGCGAAATGATCGCTTTTGGCATGATGACAAGAGAACATGGAACCGGTGAGGAAATCTATCACCTCAAAGAATAAGCCAACGGCGGTCCCTCTGCTGTCTCTGACGCAGCGGAAACGTACCGCCGGAAGCCGCAGCCGCGCGCAATTGCTGCCTTCCACGCGTAAGATCACACAGACATGACCGAATTTCTAAAAAAGGAGTTATCCTATGAATATCATTACTGCAGACGAAGCAAAGACTCTGCTTCTTGCATATGAATCCGAAAACGCAGCAAATCTTGAAGAAATCGACTTTATGAGCCGAAACGCCGCCGAAAATGAATACCTCACCCTCGGAAATACCCTTATTATCAACTGGCTCTTCCGCGGCGAAAAATTCACCAAGGTCTGCCCCCTCAGCTGCGAGTGGAACATGGAAAAAGTTCTCGCGTATCTTGTGGAAAACCGCAGGGGTTCCAGCATTCAGATCGACGTCCAGAAGTCTGACACCGAATCCAAAACCTCTCTCATGAACCTCATGAGCAAAAATTTCACCTATCACAAAACCTACACCGACTACGTCCTCTCTACGCCCTGTGACATCGAAGAAGACCCGTCCGTCCGCCTGCTTACACCGGACGACCGTGACACCTTCCTTGCCATGGAATACACACAGGAACAGTACCGTCCGCCGCTTGCCATCCTGTTCGACAGTTACGTCATCAATAAGGTGGAGAACGGAAACATTCTTGCTTTCTTCGAAGATGGCAAAATCACCGGTTCCCTCTCCTTCGTCCATCAGTCCGGCGCATACTACGACGTCGACTACATCTGGACAGCACCGTCCCGCCGCGGAAACGGCATCGGCAGCCGCCTGACCGCCGCATACATCCGTGAAATTCAGAACAACGGCGGAATCCCGATGGTATCAAACCCCAGAACCGAAACCGCCTTCCGTATCGTAACCAAATACGGCTTCACCCTCAACCGCGAAACCCTCTCTTTTGAATAATTTTTTCCCGGGGAAAAACTTTTCGAAAAAAGTTTTTCCCCGAACCCCTTTTCAAAAACTTTCAAAAAGAAAAATAATACCAAAGAACGTGCAGACCTGAAGTTCCACAACCGCTGTCAGCCGGACAGCCGTCCTGTTCCTTCAAATCTGCACGTTCTTTGTCTGTCTTTCCAGATGAAAAGTTTTTGAAGAGGGGTTCGGGGAGGGACTTTTTTCAAAAAGTCCCTCCCCGATAAACGACATTTTATCAAATTAATACATACCGCCCATGCCGCCGCCCATGCCTGCTGCGGGAGCTGCTGCTTCCTTTTCGGGCTGGCTTACGACGAGAGCTTCGGTGGTGAGAACGGTGGATGCAACGGACGCTGCGTTCTGGAGAGCGGAACGGGTAACCTTCTTCGGGTCAACGATACCGGTTTCCATCATGTCAACGTAAACTTCGTTGTACGCGTCGAAGCCGTAGCCGATCTTGCCGGAGGTACGGATCTTGTCAACAACAACGGAGCCTTCGAATCCTGCGTTTTCCGCGATCTGACGAACGGGAGCTTCCAGAGCCTTAACAACGATCTGGATACCGGTCTTTTCGTCGCCATCTGCGGTTTCGAGGAGCTTTGCAACGTCGTCGATTACGTTCAGGTAAGCGGTACCACCGCCTGCTACGATACCTTCTTCAACAGCCGCGCGGGTTGCGTTGAGAGCGTCTTCGATGCGGAGCTTCTTTTCCTTCATTTCGGTTTCGGTCGCTGCACCAACCTTGATAACAGCAACACCGCCGGAAAGCTTTGCAAGTCTTTCCTGAAGCTTTTCACGGTCGAAATCGGAAGTGGTGGTTTCGATCGCTGCCTTGATCTGGGAAATACGGGCCTTGATGTCTTCGGACGCACCTGCACCGCCTACGATGATGGTGTTGTCCTTGTTGACCTTAACCTGACGAGCCTGACCGAGCTGAGCGATTTCAGCTTCCTTGATGTCGAGACCGAGTTCGTCGCAGATTACTTCACCGCCGGTGAGGATCGCGATGTCACGGAGCATTTCCTTACGTCTGTCGCCGAAGCCCGGAGCCTTTACTGCAACGCAGGTGAAGGTACCGCGGAGCTTGTTGAGAACGAGAGTGGTGAGAGCTTCGCCTTCAACGTCTTCCGCGATGATGAGGAGCTTCTTGCCGGACTGAACGATCTGTTCAAGAAGGGGAAGAATGTCCTGAACATTGGAGATCTTCTTGTCGGTGATAAGAACGAGAGCGTCGTCGAGAACAGCTTCCATCTTATCGGTGTCGGTTGCCATGTAGGGAGAGAGGTAACCGCGGTCGAACTGCATACCTTCAACAACTTCGCTGTAGGTTTCAGCGGACTTGGATTCTTCAACGGTGATAACGCCGTCGGAGGTAACCTTTTCCATAGCGTCTGCGATAAGAGTACCGATCACTTCGTCACTTGCGGAAACGGTACCGACGCGCGCGATGTCTTCCTTGCCGTTTACGGTCTTTGCGATGCCTTCGAGAGCGGAAACCGCCTTGTCAACTGCCTTCTGGATACCCTTGCGGATTACCATCGGGTTAGCGCCTGCGGTAACGTTCTTCATGCCTTCGTGAATGAACGCCTGAGCGAGAAGAGTAGCGGTGGTGGTGCCGTCGCCTGCTGCGTCGTTGGTCTTGGTAGCAACTTCGCGGACGAGCTGTGCGCCCATGTTTTCAGCGCCGTCTTCGAGTTCGATTTCCTTCGCGATGGTAACACCGTCGTTGGTGATCAGGGGAGTGCCGTACTTCTTGTCGAGAACTACGTTTCTGCCCTTGGGTCCAAGGGTGATCTTAACGGTATCGGCAAGCTTGTCGATACCTATCTGAAGGGACTTTCTGGCGTCCTCGCCGTAAGAAATTATCTTAG
>JAFQFS010000136.1 GCA_017398585.1 Clostridia bacterium | reverse complement strand
ACCCCTTTCAAAAAACTTTATACGGATAAGAGGAAAGGGGATGGCATATATATAAGGTACATTTCAGCATACCGGAGGGGAATATGATTATCAGTGCATCGGAGCTTCGAGAAAAGGACGTCATCAACACCTGCGGCGGACGCCGTCTCGGTTACATCTGCGATTACCAGATTGATACGGAATGCGGGAAAATCTGCGCAATCTTTGTGACGGAACAGCTGTTTGGTGTGTTCTGCGTCAGAAACGCGGCGAGGATTCCGTGGGAGAAGGTCGTCTGTATCGGGAAGGATGCCGTTCTCGTACAGATGCCGGAGGATTTCTGCTGTGACCCCTGCGAAGGAAAACGTGAAAAGGAGAAGCGGAAAAAAGACCGATGGCTTTTCTGATAATAAAACGATTGTAAACTTTCTGTGAATAAATGGATTTGTTCTTGCGCTGTATGGGATAGTATGATATAATAACTTCACGTGCGTTGATTTTGGAATAAAATGACGTGCGAAGAAAACACACATGCCGGAGAAGTGTCTGCCCGGTGCCAAATACGCCCGAAAGATAAAGTTTCGGGTCATGGCGCGGCAAAGGACGCGCCGGAAGGCGTCTCCTGATGAAGTTCCGCGAAAATACACGGCGGCAGAACCAGGTGCGGCATGGTGGAAAAAACCGAAGGAGGACATACTTATGTCTATCGTTTCTATTAAGCAGCTTCTCGAAGCAGGCGTACACTTTGGTCACCACACCAGACGCTGGAACCCGAAGATGGCAGAATACATCTTCACCGAAAGAAACGGCGTTTACATCATCGACCTTCAGAAGACCATCAAGAAGTTCGAAGAAGCTTACATGTTCGTTCGCCAGACCGTAGAAGAAGGCGGCAACATCCTTTTCGTCGGCACCAAGAAGCAGGCTGCTGATACCATCCACGAAGAAGCTGAACGCTGCGGCATGTACTATGTAAACATCCGTTGGCTCGGCGGTATGCTCACCAACTACCGTACCATCCGTACCTCCATCGAAAGACTCCGTTCTCTCGAAAAGATGAAGGAAGACGGCGTGTTCGATATGCTCCCGAAGAAGGAAGTCGCTGCTCTCATCAAGGAAATGGACAACCTCAACAAGAACCTCGGCGGTATCAAGAACATGAAGGGTCTCCCGGCAGCTGTGTTCATCGTTGACCCCCGCAAGGAACACAACGCAGTTCTCGAATGCAAGAAGCTCGGTATCCCGGTTGTTGCAATCGTTGACACCAACTGCGACCCCGACGATGCTGACTACGTAATCCCCGGCAACGACGACGCAATCCGCGGTATCCGCCTCATCACCTCCGTTATCGCTGACGCTGTAATCGAAGGCAAGCAGGGCGAACAGCTCGCAGAAGCTGAAGCAGAAATCACCGCTGCAGAAGCTGAAGAAGACGCTGAATAATTTCTGTATTTTCCCACAGGATATAGATTATAAGTTTTAAGATAAGGAGATTCATATTATGGCAGCAATCACCGCTAAGATGGTAAACGAACTCAGAGCTAAGACCGGTGCCGGCATGATGGAATGCAAGAAGGCACTCGTTGAAACCGAAGGTAACTTCGACGAAGCTATCAAGGTTCTCCGTGAAAAGGGTCTCGGCAAGGCTGACAAGAAGGCCGGCAGAATCGCAGCTGAAGGCGTTGTTGACATCTACACCGAAGGCAATACCGCAGCTATGATCGAAGTTAACGCAGAAACCGACTTCGTTGCTAAGAACGACACCTTCAAGGCATTCGTTAAGGGTATCCTCAAGGTTCTCGTTGAAAAGAAGCCCGCAACCGTTGAAGAACTCAAGGCTCTTCCTTACGACGCTGACTTCGAAACCGTTGAAGCTAAGCTCAAGGACATGATTTTCACCATCGGTGAAAACATGAACATCCGTCGTTTCGTTATCGTTGACGGCACCACCGCTACCTATATCCATGGCGGCGGCATCGCTGGTGTTATCGTTAAGTTCGACGTTGACGAAGCAGTTGCAGCAAAGGCTGAATTCGCAGAATTCGCAAAGAACATCTGCCTCCAGATCGCAGCTGGTACTCCTCCGACCTACGTAAACAAGGAAGACGTTCCCGCATCCGTTCTTGCTGAAGAAAAGGAAATCCTCATGGCTCAGATCAAGAACGACGAAAAGAACGCAAACAAGCCCGAACAGATCATCGCTAAGATGGTAGAAGGCCGTATCGGCAAGTTCTACGAAAAGGCATGCCTTGTTGAACAGATCTACGTTAAGGACGACAGCATGACCATCGGCAAGTACGTTGCAGCTACCGCTAAGGAACTCGGCGGCTCCATCAAGATCGACAGCTTCGTTCTCTACGAAAAGGGCGAAGGTCTCGAAAAGAGAGAAGACGACTTCGCTGAAGAAATCGCTAAGCTCACCGGCAAGGCGTAAGTCTTACCATATATCATATAAATTCAAAAATATCCAATACGATACTCACGTAACTTTATCGTAACACGATATGAAAAATCCCGTCTGAAAATGGCGGGATTTTTGCTTTAAAAATGAAATGCGGGGAGTACAGGGTGTTTGTTCTCCGAAGACTTGCGGCGCATGTCTTCGGAATTTTCATCCAAACCTCTTTGTTCTGCGGGAGCTATATCTTGCATTTTCTTTCAAAAAAGCGACCGTTTCTCCTTTCAGGTACCTTCGTACTTCGCATAACTTTTTTTATTAGTTTACAAAATAGGTCTTTACAAATCTCTGCAGATATTGTAAAATATTATAGATAAAATATAAGTACATTTCGGAGGAAGACAGACATGAGATTCAAAAGAGTGCTTCTGAAACTTTCCGGGGAAGCCATTGCCAAGAAAGGCGCGGACGGCGAGACCGAAGAAATCTTCGACCGGGAGATTATTGATAAAATTACCGATGTGATCAAGCAGCTTGTTGACGATGGCGTGCAGGTCGGCATTGTAATCGGTGCTGGCAACATCTGGCGCGGTGCTCTTGGCAAGGGTGTGACCCGTGCGAGAGCGGACCATATGGGTATGCTTGCTACGATGATCAACTGCCTCCGTCTGGAAGACGCTATTGAAAAGAAGGACTGCAAGGTTACCGTTATGACTCCCATCCAGATGAACGGTTTTGCGGAAGCATATGACTTCCGAAAGGCGATTGCTCACCTGAAGGAAGGTACCGTTGTGATCTTCGGCGCGGGCACCGGCATTCCGTTCGTAAGCACTGACACCACTGCGGTGGTTCGTGCGGCGGAAATCGACGCAGATGTCATCCTGATGGCGAAGAACGTCGACGGCGTCTACACCTGTGACCCCAATAAGGAAGAAAATAAGGGCAAGGCGAAGAAGTACAAGACCATTTCGTACGATAAGTGCCTCAAGGACGACCTCCATGCGACCGACGTTGCAGCCTCCGCTCTGGCCGAACAGCAGAAGATCGACATGTATGTCTTTGCACTCTCCTCGCCGGACAACATTCTCAAGGTTGTGAACGGTGAAGAAATCGGTACGTTTGTGTCCAGTGACCGTGAAACCGCAGCCGAACTGTACTGAGAACGGATAATTCAATAAAAAATATAAATTCACGAAACATAAAGGAGACTGAACCATGAAGCTCGATACCAAAGAATACGAAAGAAAAATGAAAAAATCGATTGAGGTTTACGAAGAAACCCTTTCGGTTATCCGTGCAGGCCGCGCAAACACCGCTGTAATCTCCAAGGTTACCGTTGACTATTACGGATCCCCCACCGCGATCACCCAGATGGCAGAAGTCAAGGTCGCTGACCCCAAGACTCTCGTTATCCAGCCGTGGGACTCCACCACTCTCAAGAGCATCGAAAAGGCGATCCTCGCTTCCGATATCGGCATCACTCCTCAGAACGACGGTAAGCTCATCCGTCTCGTATTCCCGCAGCTCACCGAAGAACGCCGTAAGGAAATCAAGAAGTCTCTCGTAAAGTACAGCGAAGACGCTAAGGTTGCAATCCGCAACATCCGCCGCGAAGCAAACGACAAGAGCAAGGCGATGAAGAAGAACAGCGAAATGACCGAAGACGAACAGAAGCAGTCCGACAAGACCATTCAGGACATGACCGATAAGTTCATCAAGGAAATCGACGCTCTCACCGCTGCCAAGGAAAAGGAAATCATGGCTATCTGACGCCCCGAAAAGGTCGTTCATTCAAGAGAATATTCGCGCCCGGGGACCATACTCTCTGGGCGTAATTCTTGTAACCTGTTTTTTTCGGAAAATTCGTGATTTATAATGGTGTTATTATGATAGATTTAACAGGCATTCCGATCGGGGAAGTCGTGAAAAAAAGCGGACTGCGCCACATTGCATTCATCATGGACGGCAACGGACGCTGGGCGACCGCAAAAGGTCAGCCCAGAGAGTTCGGGCACCGCGCGGGCGCGGCGAACTTCAAGACGATCGTGCGCTACTGCAAGAAGATCGGCATTGAATGCTGCACGGTCTATGCGTTTTCCACGGAAAACATCAAGCGTCCGAAACGGGAAGTGGAAGCGATCATGACCCTGCTTATCAATTACATCGCGGAAGCCGGGGACGAGCGGGACATTGAATTCAAGTTTATCGGCGACGCGTTCGGTCTTGGCGAGAACATCGGCAAAAAGTGCGCTGGACTGGAAAAAGAAACGGAGGGACGGCCGTACCGTCTTAACATTGCGCTCAATTACGGCGGACGCGCCGAAATCGTACAGGCGGTGAACCGTCTCATCCTTGAGAAAAAACAGAGCATCACCGAGGAAGACATCTCCTCGCATCTTTATACTGCCGGATGTCCGGAGCCGGATCTCATCGTCCGTACCGGCAACGAGCAGCGTATCTCCAATTTCCTTACGTGGCAGAGCACGTATTCCGAGTTCCACTTTTCTCCGAAAATGTGGCCCGATTATACCACCGATGATGTCGATTTTGCCGTCCGTGATTTTGCCGGACGCGGCCGCCGCTGGGGCGGAGTATGACCAGAACGATCCGGAGCATCCGTGTTCCGGCATTTCGATAAGCAGGAGATTTACGATGTTAAAACGTACCATAACCGCCATCGTTGCGATCGCGGTATTCTTCCCGTTCCTTTATTTTTCCGACACTTTTATGCTGCCTCTGGCCATGTCGGTGCTCGGACTTGCCGCCGCGTATGAAATGGTCGGCTGTGTGGGACTGAGAAAAAATGCCTGGGTCGCGGTTCCGTCGTATCTCACGGCGATTGTTCTTCCGCAGCTTTCGCTGCTGAGCGACGATTCGCTCCCGCTCGTCTTTGCGGTTGCGATCGTATACATGATTTTTGTGTTTGCTGCGACGGTCTTTTCGCGCGGGAAACTTGATTTTACCATTGCTGCATCCGCGTTCACAGGTGTGTTTTATGTGACCGTGTCCTTCACGTCGATCGTATACCTGCGGGAAGTCGGCAAGTATTTCTACCTTCTCGTGTTTGTCGGACCGTGGGTCAGCGACACGTTCGCGTACATCTGCGGACGTCTCTTCGGAAAGCATAAGCTCATCCCCGAGGTTTCCCCGAAGAAAACCGTGGAAGGATGCATCGGCGGGATCGTCTTTGCAGGCATTTCCTACGTGATCTACGCGCTCATCATCAAGAATTTCTTCGATCCTTCCGTCATGCCGAATTACATTGTCATGATGATTGCCGGCATGATTGTTTCCGTGATTTCCCAGATCGGCGACCTGATTGCCTCCGTCATCAAGCGCCGTTTCGGCATCAAGGACTACGGCTGGGTGTTCCCCGGACACGGCGGCGTTCTCGACCGCTTCGACAGCGTCCTCCTGACTGCTCCGGTGCTGTACATCCTTTCGCAGATTCCGGCATTTTCCGGTATCCTGCTCTGACATTCGGAGCAGTTGATATCCGTTTGGAGAAACTATGGTAGATTTGAATATCAAACAGAGAACAATAAAGAAAGCGATGGTACTCGGTTCGACCGGTTCCGTCGGTACGCAGACGCTGGACGTTGTCCGTGAACTCGGGCTGGACATCACGTTTCTTGGGGCCGGACGGAATGTGCGCCTGCTTGCGGATCAGATCCGTGAATTCCGTCCGCAGACCGTGTCCGTTGCCGATGAAGCGACAGCGGTGAAGCTGCGCGAAACGATGGGGAACGACACGCCCGAGATCATCTGTACGCCGGACGAGCTGCTCGATGCCGTACGTACAATCGACGCGGACATTATCTTCCATTCCATCGGAGGACTTGAAGGGACAGCGGCTGCATTTGCAGCGGCGGAATCCGGAAAGCGTGTCGCGATGGCGAACAAAGAAGCCATCATCGCGGCGGGAGACCTGATTTTCGATCGCATCCGTGCGTCCGGCGGGGATTTTATCCCCGTGGACAGCGAACACAGTGCCGTGTTCCGCTGCCTGGAAGGACGCGCTTCGGCGGCGAATCTCAAAAAGGTCTTGCTGACCGCATCGGGCGGTCCCTTTTTCGGACGTACCGCGGACGAACTGCGTTCTGTGACTCCTGAGGAAGCTCTCGCGCATCCGACGTGGAAAATGGGACCGAAGATCACGATCGACTCGGCGACACTCATGAACAAGGGCTTCGAGATCATCGAGGCGGTGCGCCTGTTCGGCGTACCGGAAGACCGCGTGGATGTTGTGGTACACCGGCAGAGTATAATTCACTCCATGGTGGAATATACTGATAATACCGTGATCGCCCAGCTCAGCTATCCTGATATGCGTGACTGCATCCGTTACGCTGCGACCGCACCGTATACCGCAAATGTAGTGTCTCAGGGACTGGATTTCGCGAAGCTCGCGACGCTGACGTTTGCCGCACCCGATCCGGAGGCTTTCCCTCTGCTCGACGCGGCACGGCAGTCGGTACGCATCGGCGGAACGGCTCCGGTGTCCCTCATTGCAGCGGATGAAGAGGCTGTAGCGGCATTCCTCGCGAAAAAGACAGGGTTCACAGAAATTTCATCCCTTGTGCTTGAAACTCTGGGGAGGGTTGATGTATCCTATGAAATATCGGAAGAAAGTATTTCCGAAGCCGCACGTCAGGCACGTGAGATTTGCGGCAATCTGATCAAAAGGTAGTGATTTTCATTAATATCCGGCATATTATCCTTGCACTTCTCATTTTCGGGTTTCTGATCTTCATTCACGAGCTCGGTCATTTTCTGACCGCACGCGCGTTCGGTGTGACGATTCGGGAATTTGCCATCGGCATGGGTCCGAAGCTGTTCTCGCATTGTTCGCCGAAGACGGGAATCCGCTATTCTCTCCGTGCGCTGCCGATCGGCGGTTTTGTCAGTATGGTCGGGGAGGATGAGGAGTCCGACGACGAAAACGCCTTCCACCGCAAGCCGGTCTGGCAGCGGATCATCATTACCGCCGCCGGCGCGTTCATGAATCTGGTAATCGGCGTGCTTGTCATGTCCCTTCTTGTTATGACCCAGGACGTTCTTCCGTCCAATGTCATCGGTGCGTTCATCGAGTATGAGGACGGCACACCGAACTATGCACAGGCGGCAGGTCTGCAGATCGGCGACGAGATTATCGAGATCGAAGGAACGCGTGTCCGTATTGCGAACGAAGTCGTTTATGAAGTTATGCGCCGCGGCATAGAGCCGCTGGACATCACCGTTATCCGTGACGGGGAACGCATTACGCTGGAAAACGTTCTGTTTCCGACGATCGTGGATCACGGGATCCGCTACGGCAACGTGGATTTTAAAGTAAATCCGGAGGCAAAAACGCCTGCGGTGATCCTGAAACATGCCGTTTTCCGTTCGACCTCGACCATCAAAATGATCTGGGAATCGCTCTATGACCTCGTCCGCGGACGGTACGGTGTGGAAAGCGTTTCCGGTCCGGTCGGTGTGACGAAAGCGCTCGGCGAAGCGGCGGAATCCGGGGTCGGAGACCTCGTTTACCTTGCGGTTGTCATCAGCATGAACCTCGGTGTTATGAACCTGCTTCCGCTTCCCGCGCTCGACGGCGGACGTCTGTTCTTCCAGGTCGTTGAGTTGATCCGGAGAAAGCCCGTGCGTCCCGAGCTGGAAGGATATGTCCACTTTGCAGGCATGGTACTGCTGATGATCCTCATGGTCGTCGTGGCGGTCAAGGACATTTTTACGTTAATATGAAAGATTCTCGGGGAAAACTTTTTTGAAAAAAAGATTTTCCCCGAACCCCTTTCAAAAAACTTTAATCTGATAAGAGAAAAATTGTATCATGAAAGAAATACAGAGAAAACTTACACGCACCGTTACAGCAGGCGGGGTGAAGATCGGCGGCGGACATCCGATTTCCGTCCAGTCGATGACAAACACTCCCGCCCATGACATCGCTGCAACGGTCGCGCAGATCGAACGACTGGCGAACGCCGGATGTGACATTGTGCGCATGGCGGTACCGGATACGGAAGCGGCGGCGGTCTTCACGGAAGCGAAAAAGCGCGGCATCACCTGCCCTCTGGTCGCCGATATTCATTTTGACTACCGCATCGCACTCGAATCGCTGAAGTGCGGCGCCGACAAGATCCGCATCAATCCGGGCAACATTGGCGATGCATGGAAGGTGCGCGAGGTCGCGAATGCCTGCCGGGACGCGGGCGTTCCGATCCGCATCGGTGTCAATGGCGGTTCACTCGACAAAAAACTGCTCGCAAAGTACGGCAGACCGTGCGCGGAAGCGTTGGCGGAATCCGCAATGATGGAAGCCGAACAGCTCGAAGCCTGCGGTTTTTCCGATATTGTGATTTCCATCAAGTCGTCGGACATCTCCGAAATGACGGCGGCAGCGGAACTGGTCTCCGCGCAGAGCGATTATCCCCTCCACCTCGGCGTGACCGAAGCGGGGGACGATTTTGCAGGACTGATCAAGAATTCCATGGGCATCGGCGCACTCCTCCTGCGAGGCATCGGCGACACCATCCGCGTTTCGCTGACCGCAGACCCCGTGACGGAAGTCGGTGCGGGGAAGGAGATCCTGAAGTCCCTCGGGCTGTACGAAGCGGGCGGCATCGACATCGTGTCCTGCCCGACCTGCGGACGTACGAAAATCGACCTTATCGCCATCAGCAAAAAATACCGTGCCGTGACGGAGAACATCCGCACGAACGGAAAGCGTCTGACCGTCGCGATCATGGGCTGCGCGGTCAACGGACCCGGAGAAGCACGGGAAGCGGATTTCGGTATCGCAGGTGGGGACGGTTATGCTCTCCTGTTCCGTCACGGTGAGACTGTGCGGAAGGTTGACGAGGATAAAGTGATTGAGACGCTGCTTGAGGAAACTTACGAAGCACTGAAGGAAAATAAAGAGGTATGATATGGCAGAAGGCCGAACCTTATCCGATATTTTCAAGAAAACCGCGCCGGTTGTCTCGGGCATTCACCGCGAGATTTTTGATACTGCGCGGGACGTGACGGTCCGGATCGACCGGGAACGGCGCATGGCAGAAGTGGGCTGTTTTCTGCCGCGTCTGTTTTCGAAAAAAGACATCTATTCGCTCGAAGCACTCATTAAAGAGACGTACGAGCTGACGCAGGTGCGCATTCTTACCCACTACGATCCGTCGCTGTTCAGCGAGGCATACATGCGGGACATCCTCGCAGAAGCGGCGCGCGTCGGCATTGTTATCAACGGATTTTTCACCAAATACGAACTCCGCATGACGGACGACACCATTACGATGTTCATTCCGTTCACCCACGGCGGGCTGACGCTGCTCGACCTCGCACGGACCGCGGACGTTATCGCCGGCATTATCCGCAGCGAATTCGGTCTGATGTACAAGGTTGAGATCAAGCAGAGCCGGGATGCGGAAGAAGAGTACGCGGAATTCATGGCGCATCAGCTCGAGAAGCTCAACAGCCAGTCCGCGACCATCGCGGCGGAACACGAACGTCTGGAAACCCAGGCGAAGAGTGCGGAAGCCGCGCGTGCTGCCGAAGAGGCGGCCGCAGCGGAAGAAAAAGTCGTTCTTCCGCGCGTGTCCTCCCTGTTTGAAGGAGAAAATGCCGCCGAAACCGTCGGGGAAGGGCTGATCAAATGCGGGAAAACCGTGTTTGACATTTCTAAACCGGAGCTGATCTACGGGGAAGCATTCGAGATCGCGGGCATTACGCCGCTCCGTTCCGTCAGGGGCACGATGAAAAACGCGGTCATCCTGTGCGATGTGTTCGACATCCAGCAGAAGGAAACGCGCCGCGGAGACAAGGTGATGTTCACCATTGCCGCGACCGACCGCGACACGTCAATCTACATAAAGATCACCGTTCCCGCCGAAGCCGCCGCCGAAACGGAAGAACTGTTCGGCAAGGGCAAGGCATACGCCATCCGCGGGAACATCAAGCGGGATACGTTCGACAACGACCTGTACATGCAGTTTACAGACATTCAGCAGATTTCCGTTGTGCCGCGCAAGGACAAGCATCCGGAAAAGCGCGTGGAACTCCACCTGCATACCGCGATGTCCTCCATGGACGCGACGACCAAGGCGGACGATATTGTCAAGACTGCACACAAATGGGGGCATAAGGCGATCGCCATCACCGACCACGGCAATCTGCAGAGCTTCCCCGTGGCGATGGAAGCGATGGAAAAGCTGAACAAGGAGATCAAGGTTATCTACGGCATGGAAGCGTACTACGTCGACGATACGTCGCGTGCCGCCTACCGCGGAGAAGAGATCACATTCAACGATGAGTTTGCCGTGTTTGACATTGAAACGACCGGTCTGTCGGCCGCAACATGTAAGATCACCGAAATCGGTGCGGTCATCGTGAAGAACGGCGAGATCCTCGGACGGTTCAATTCGTTCGTCAATCCGGGCATACCGATCCCGGAAAACATCGTGGAACTGACCGGCATCACGGATGAAATGGTCGCGGACGCTCCTCCTGTGGCGGATGTACTGAGGGACTTTTTCTACTTCATCGGTGACCGCATGCTCGTCGCGCACAACGCTACGTTCGACACGGGCTTCATCCGTCAGGCATCCGAGGAATCGGGAATGAAATTCGAAAATCCCTATCTCGATACCGTAGCGATGTCGCGCTACATGAACCCGAATCTGAAGAATCACAAGCTCGATACGCTTGCGAAGCACTATCAGCTCGGCGATTTCAACCACCACCGTGCTTCCGATGACGCGGAAATGCTGGCGGGGATCTTCACCTGCATGACCGAACGTCTCAAGGAGGAGGGTATCGACACCATCTCCCGCATGAATTACGTCATGGCGGAGAAAGCCGATCCGCTCAAGCTGAAATCGTATCACCAGATCATTCTCGTTAAGAATCAGGTCGGTCTGAAGAATCTCTACCGGCTTGTTTCCGACTCGTATCTGAAATATTATTACCGTAACCCCAGAATTCCGCGCACCAATCTTGAGGAATACCGGGAAGGGCTGATCCTCGGTTCCGCCTGTGAAGCGGGGGAACTGTTCTCCGCCATGATGGAAGGGAAGTCCGAAGCCGACCTCATTGAGATTGCGAAATTCTATGACTATCTCGAGATTCAGCCGATCTCGAACAACGAATTCATGATCCGCGAGGGTAAAGTACCGGATGAGGAAGCGCTCCGCAACCTCAACCGCCGCATCATCGAAATCGGACGCAAGGCGGACCGTCCCGTCTGCGCGACCTGCGATGCGCACTACAAGAATCCCGAAGACGAGATCTACCGCCGCATCATCCTTACCGGTCTCGGCTTCAAGGATGCCGACCAGGAGACCAGACTGTATTTCCGCACGACGGAAGAAATGTTGGAGGAATTCGCGTATCTCGGCGAAGACGTCGCGCACGAAGTAGTCATCGAGAACCCGAACAAGATCGCGGACATGATTGAGGTTATCCGTCCGATCCCGGAAGGAAACTACCCGCCGCATATCGACGGTGCGGAGGAAGAACTGACCACCAAGTGCTGGGAACTCGCGAAGGAATGGTACGGCGATCCGCTGCCGGAGATCGTTTCCGCGCGTCTGGCGCGTGAGTTGGAGGCGATCATCAAGAACGGCTTCGCGATCATGTACATCATTGCCCGCAAACTCGTGGAAAACAGCGAGGAAAAGGGGTATCAGGTCGGCTCGAGAGGGTCGGTAGGATCATCGTTTGCCGCGACGATGGCGGGGATCACGAAGGTCAACCCGCTCCCGCCGCATTATCGCTGCCCGAAGTGCCGCTGGTCGGAATTCTATGAAGGCGGCGCCTACGGTTCCGGCTTCGACCTTCCCGACCGCAAGTGCCCGGAGTGCGGCACCGATCTCTACCGCGACGGTCACGACATCCCGTTCGAGACATTCCTCGGGTTCAAGGGAGACAAGACCCCCGACATCGACCTGAACTTTTCCGGTGACGTACAGGGTGACGCGCATAAGTTCACTGAAGTCCTTTTCGGTGCCGGAAAGGCGTTCAAGGCGGGGACCATCGGTACGCTCGCCGACAAGACGGCGTACGGCTTCGCTGCGAAATTTCTCGAAGCGAAGGGAATTTCCGTGAACCGTGCGGAAATGGATCGCCTGATCGCGGGCTGCGTCGGAACGAAACGTACAACCGGTCAGCATCCGGGCGGCATCATCGTTGTGCCGCAGGAGTACGACGTGTACGATTTCTGTCCGGTACAGCATCCGGCAGATGACCCGAACTCCGACATTATTACGACGCATTTCGAATTCAAGTATCTGCACGACACCATTCTCAAGCTCGATATTCTCGGACACGATATTCCGACGAAGTACAAGCGTCTGGAAGAATATTCCGGCTACAGTGTTCTCGACGTTCCGATGAGCGACCCGGCGGTGTACAAGAGCTTTACTTCGACTGAACCGATCGGTGTCACACCCGAGCAGATCGATTCAAAAACCGCGACGCTCGGTCTGCCCGAAATGGGCACGCCGTTTATCCGCGGGGTACTGATGTCCGCGCAGCCGAAAAACTTTACCGACCTTCTGCAGATCTCCGGTCTGACGCACGGTACCGGATGCTGGCTCGGCAATGCCGATGAACTCATCAGCAACAAGATCTGTACGATTTCCGACGTTATCGGATGCCGCGACGACATTATGATGACGCTGATCCATAAATACGGCATGGACAAGAGCCTGTCGTTCAAGATCATGGAATTTGTGCGGAAAAACAAAAAGGGCGTTATTATTCCGCAGGAAATGCAGGACGCGATGCGCGAAGCCGGTGTTCCGCAGTGGTACATTGACTCGCTGCAGAAGATCCGGTACATGTTCCCGAAGGCACACGCCGCCGCATATGTCATCGACGCGATCCGTCTGATGTGGTACAAGATCTATTATCCGGTCGAATTCTATGCCGCGTATTTCTCGGCGGCACCGGACGGCTTCGACGGTGAGATCGTCATGGGCGGAAAGGAACACGTCCGCACGACACTGACCGACATGATGCGCCGCAGAAATGAGCTGACCCCGACCGAAGCGGCAACCGCGAACGCACTGATGCTCGTCAACGAATGCTTCCAGCGCGGCTATGATTTCCTGCCGGTGGACATTCACAAGTCCCACGCGACGAAATATCTTCCGGAGAGAGGTAAGATACGCCTGCCGTTCACATCCTTGCCGGGGCTTGGCGAAACGGCGGCGATTCACATCATGGAAGCGATGAAATCCGGCGATATCTTCTCCGTCGAGGAACTGCGTACGCAGGCAAAGGTGTCCAAGTCCGTCCTCGAACTGCTCGAGAAAAACGGCGCGCTCAAGGGGATGTCGAAAACGAATCAGCTGTCTTTGTTCGGGTGAGTCTCTTGGGGAAACCTTTTTTGAAAAAAAGGTTTCCCCAAACCCCTTCCGAAAAACTTTAAACTGGATAAGAAAGAAGTGGATAGTATGCCCGGTATCGGGACTATAGTTAATACTTTGGCTGTTATTGCCGGCAGTCTGATCGGGATGATCGCGAAAAAAGGACTGTCCGAAAATTTACAGAATTCGCTGCTCAAGGCGCTCGGCCTTGCCACCATGTTCATCGGGATCGGATGTACCATGCAGGAAATGCTGGTCATTCAGCCGGACGGATCGCTGTCCGCAAACGGCATCATGATGATGATTATTTCCATCGCGCTTGGTACGCTTGTCGGGGAACTCCTTCACATCGAAGACTTCCTCGAAAGCCTCGGCGACCGCATCAAGAAGATCCCGATCTTCAAAAACAATGACTCGAAGTTTACCGAAGGCTTTGTCACCGCGACCCTCGTCGTCTGCGTCGGTGCGATGGCAATCGTAGGTGCACTCCGTGACGGTCTCGAAGGTGACCCGACGATGCTCTATTCGAAGTCCATCCTCGACTTTATCTCAACGATGATCTTCGCGTCCACGCTCGGTATCGGGGTTCTTTTCTCCGCCATTCCGATGGCGCTGTATCAGGGTTTCTTTACCGTCTGCGCGGGATTCATCGGCAGCTTCTTCGATGACGCGGTCATTTCGAACCTGTCGCTCGTCGGTTCGGTGCTGATCTTCGGCGTCGGCGTGAATCTGTTCTTCGGCAAGCAGGTCAAGGTAGGCAACATGCTGCCCGCCCTGCTCATCCCGATTTTCTACGGACTGATCCGGATGGTCATCGCATAAAACAAGCATCCTCCGCATAGGATTTAGCAAAGCTAAACCATGCGGAGGATTTTTTGTGACTGATACAGCAATTTATAAGGATATCGCGGGACGGACGCACGGAGATGTTTATATCGGCGTCGTCGGACCGGTGCGCAGCGGAAAAAGCACATTTATCAAGCGGTTCATGGAATCCGTCGTGATCCCGAACATCCGGAACGATGCCGACCGGGAACGTTCCCGCGACGAACTGCCGCAGAGTGCGGGCGGACGTTCCGTTATGACGACCGAGCCGAAGTTTATTCCGGACGAAGGAGTGAACATCACCGTGGACGAAGGCGTGTCACTGCGTGTCAAGCTTGTCGACTGCGTGGGATATATGATCCCGGACGCACAGGCGGGTGGGGACGGCGGTACAAGGATGGTGCACACGCCGTGGCACAGTGAACCGGTGACGTTTGAGGAGGCGGCGGAATACGGGACACGGAAAGTCATCGCGGAGCACGCGACGATCGGGATGCTCGTGACGTCCGACGGATCGGTCGGGGACTTTCCGCGCGACAGCTACCGTCAGACGGAGGAACGCGTGGCAAATGAACTGACCGAACTCGGCAAGCCGTTTGCGGTGATTCTGAATTCCGCGCATCCGGAAGCGGAGGAATCCATACGTCTTGCGGTGAATCTGGAGGAAAAATATCGTGCACCGGTCGCCCTGGTGAACTGTCTGGAACTGGATTCGGAAGACATTATGCACATTCTGGAAATGCTGCTCGATGAATTCCCGGTGAAGGAGGCGGACATTCTCCTTCCGGCATGGACGTCCGTTCTTCCCGAAGAGCATCGTCTGAAGCGCGGGATCTACGAAGCCGCCGTCGCCGCGTCAAAGAAAATGAAGCGTCTGCGCGATATCCGGGGCGAATTTTCGGAGACACTTCTCACGGGCATAAAAAAAGCCGCATCCACCGTCGGTGAGTACGGAAACGACATTGCTGCAGATATCGAAAGAACGGATGCCGGGTGTGGTACGGTATCGCTTCGCGTACGCCTTCCGGACGGTCTGTATTATGATGTGATATCCGAGATCACCGGTATCCCAATGAAGAACGAGACGGATCTTCTCGAAGCGCTCGAGGGACTGTCTGCCGCAAAACGCGAATTTGACAAGTACCGCGCAGCACTTGCGGAAGTCAACGAAAAAGGGTACGGCATTGTCATGCCGTGTGTCGATGACCTTCATCTGGAGGATCCGGAGATCGTCCGGCAGGCGGGCGGCTACGGTGTACGCCTCCGCGCATCGGCATCCTCCGTTCACATGATCAAGACAAACATCGAAACGGAGATCAACCCGATTGTCGGGACAGAACAGCAGTCCGAGGAAATGGTGAAGTACCTCATGCGGGAATTCGAAGACGATCCGAAAACGATCTGGCAGTCGAACATGTTCGGCAAATCTCTTTACGAACTCGTTAACGACGGTCTCCACAGCAAACTCGACCACATGCCCGAAGATGCCCGCCAGAAATTCGGCGAAACCCTCTCAAAAATTATCAATGAAGGCAGCCAGGGGTTGATTTGTATAATATTATGAGAGAATCGGGGGAAACTTTTTCGGGAAAAAGTTTCCCCCGAACCCCTTTCAAAAAGCTTCAATCTATGACAGCAGACAAAGAAAGTGCAGATTTGAAGAAACAGGATTTCTGTAAAGCATACAGCCGTTTTTTACTTCAAATCTGCACTTACTATGTTATCACATTTCGTCTGAAAGTTTTTGAAAAGGGTGTCCGGATCCGACTTGCAGAGCAAGTCGGGGAAAAACTTTTTTCAAAAAGTTTTTCCCCGGTTTCCATTATTTCATAGAACCGAACAGCTTGTCGAAGGCGTCGGCGTAGTAGCCGGCGATGAGGCGGGCACCGGCTTCGGTCGGGTGGACGCCGTCGGCTGCCCAGACGGTGGGCGTTTCGCCGATGCAGTGGGATGCAAGGATGCCGTCGAGCGGGATGAACGCATCCGCGAATTCGCGGGCGAGCTTACGGGTGACCTGGATTTTCGGGTCAAGGTCGACGCGGAAGAATTCCTTGTCCGCTACGGGGATCAGGAACTGTTCGAGGATGATGATCTTCGCGTTTGTCTTTTCCTTGATTTCGGTCAGGCAGTAGCGGTAGCATTCTTCGAAGTAATCGTGGGGCATCCAGTTCTTGTCGCCGGAACGGTGCCAGGTGTCGTTGACTCCGATCAGAATGGAGACGAGGTCGGGCTGGTGCGCGATGCAGTCTTCCTGCCAGCGGTCACGCAGGTTTTCCGCACGATTGCCGCTGATACCGAGGTCGATGAACTCAAAGTCCGTGCCGGGATGGCGGTTCTTGATGAGTTCGGCGGTGTACTTCGGATAGCCGTGTCCGAGGTTGTGAATGTCCGAACGGTCGCGGCCCGCGTCGGTAATGCTGTCGCCCTGGAATAAAATTTTCATGATGTTCCTCCGTTTATGTGATGATGTACGATGTACGGTACGGTTATTATATCATATCTGCCTGCCGGATGCAAGGAATACGGACAATTTGTTCCCGAAAGAAAGTTTACGTTTGTTTATTGATTTGGAAATATGCGGGCGATACAATAATACTATGATTTTCCATATCTCACGGAGGCTTTCCATGCGGCGTAAACTGAAAAAACTCCATCGCATCAACCGGCTGTACATTGTCGGCCTGATGATCCTTGTACAGTTTTTCTTTATTTTTGCGGCAATCATCGAATTCAACGAATATTTTACCTATTATTTTGCATTTGCATCGCTGCTGGAATTGGGATTTGTCCTGCTGATCCTGTATTCCCATCAGAATATGTCGTACAAACTTGCCTGGATCGTAGTGATCCTGCTGTTTCCGCTGTTCGGAGTGGCGGTGTACATCATCTTCTGTGGGAACCGTATTTCAGAAGCAAGCCGGAAGCGGATGAGTTCGATCACGACCATCACGGAGTCCGCCGCAGACCGGAACGACGATGTGATGGAAGAACTCTCCTTCTGTGACCGCGACGCAGCGAAGCAGTCGGAGTACATCCGCACGACATCCCTTTGTCCGCCGTACCGGGACACCGAAACGACGTACTACTCCTCCGGGGAAGAGATGTTCGAACCGTTTCTGCAGGAACTGGAAGCGGCAAGGCGTTACATTTTTCTTGAATATTTTATCATCGACTACGGCGAAATGTGGGACAGGATCCATGAAATTCTCCGGCGTAAGGTTGCCGCAGGGGTGGATGTCCGCCTGATTTACGACGACATGGGCTGCATCACAACGCTTGACAAAAAATTCGCGAAGCAGCTGGAGGCGGAGGGAATCAAGTGCCGAATATTTCATAAATTCATTCCGATTCTCTCCGCCCATCAGAACAACCGTGACCACCGCAAGATCTGTGTGATCGACGGTGTCTGCGCATTCACAGGGGGATTGAATCTCGCAGACGAGTACATCAACGCTGTCGACCGGTTCGGCTATTGGAAAGACACGGCGGTCCGTCTGAAGGGACGGGCAGCGTGGAGCTTCACGGTGATGTTCCTGACGATGTGGGACTACCTGACGATGCAGAAACGCCGGACGGACGAATGCTATGCGGAATACCGGCCGTCACCGGAGGAATACCGTGCATACAGCGGTCACGGATTCGTTCAGCCGTATACAGACAATCCTCTCGACGGGGAACCGGTCGGCGAGAACGTCTATCTCGGCATGATCGCGGCGGCTCACGACTATGTCTGGATCATGACGCCGTACCTCATCATTGATGAACCGATGGAGCAGGCGCTCTGCCGTGCGGCGAAAAGCGGCGTGGATGTCCGGATCGTGACACCCGGTGTTCCGGACAAAAAAGTCGTCTATGAGAACACGAAATCCTATTACCCGAACCTCATTGCGCACGGTGTGAAGATTTACGAATTCACTCCCGGTTTCCTGCACGCAAAAACGTTCCTCTGCGACGACCGCTATGCGACGGTCGGCAGCGTCAACCTCGACTACCGCAGCCTCTATCTCCACTTCGAATGCGGCGTCTGGATGTACGGACCCGACTGTATTTCCGGCATCCGGACAGACTTTGAGGAGACCTTTGCACGCAGCAGCCGCGTCACGGAGGAGAAGTGCAGTCTGGTACGGCGTCTGTACCGCGGAATTCTTGAACTGATTGCCCCGCTGATGTGAAAATCCGACAGAAAAACTTTCACATTATAAATAAATTTACATTTAAACGGATGAAATTATATCGTTTGTCTGATATAATAATACAATGGTTAAAAGTCATCAATTTTATTGAAATTTTTGAAAGGTGTTTCGGTCAACCGGACCGATTTCAGATAAAATGAGCTTAGTTACAAAAGTATTCGGAACCTACAGCGACCGCCAGATCAAAAAGATCAAGCCGCTGCTTTATCAGGTCAACGCACTTTCCGATAAATATAAGGCGATGTCCGACGCGGATATGCGCGCGCAGACGGATATTTTCAGAAAGCGTCTCGCATCCGGTTCCACGCTGGACGACATCCTTCCCGAAGCGTTTGCCTGTGTGAGAGAAGCGGGTGACCGTATTCTCGGTAAGCGTCCGTACGACGTTCAGGTTCTCTGCGGCATCCTGCTGCATCAGGGACGTATCGCTGAAATGAAGACCGGTGAAGGTAAGACCATCATGGCGACTCTGCCGTCCTACCTCAACGCACTTGAGGGCAAAGGTGTTCATATCGTCACCGTCAACGACTACCTCGCACGTGTCGGCTGCGAAGAAATGGGACGTATCCACGAATACCTCGGTCTGACGACCGGTCTTGTCGTTCACGGTCAGAACAAGGCGGAAAAGCAGGACGCGTACAACTGCGACATCACCTACGGTACGAACAATGAGTTCGGCTTCGACTACCTCCGTGACAACATGGTTCACTATAAGGAAGAACGCGTTCAGCGCGGTCACCGCTTCGCCATCGTCGACGAAGTGGACTCCATCCTCATCGACGAAGCGAGAACTCCTCTGATCATTTCCGGTCAGGGCGACGAAGTGGACATGCTCTACGATATGGCGGACCGCTTCACCAGAACGCTGACCAAGTACGTGATCAAGGAACTTGACTCCAAGGAAGACCACGATGACATCAAGGCGGACTACATCGTTGACGAAAAGGCGAAGAACGCGACGCTCACCAAGTCCGGTATCGCCAAGGCGGAAAAGTATTTCGGTATCCAGAACTTTGCCGATCCCGAAAACGCCGACATCAACCATCACGTATACCAGGCGATCAAGGCACACGGCACCATGCATCTCGACATCGACTACGTTGTCAAGGACAACGAAGTCCTCATCGTTGACTCCTTCACCGGACGCATCATGCCCGGCCGCCGTTTCTCCGACGGTCTCCATCAGGCGCTCGAAGCGAAGGAACACGTTCAGATTCAGCGCGAAAACCGTACCGTTGCGACGATCACCTTCCAGAATTACTTCCGTATGTACGATAAGCTGTCCGGTATGACCGGTACGGCGCTGTCCGAAGAAAACGAATTCCGTGAAATCTACAGCCTCGACGTTGTCGAAGTTCCCACCAACAAGCCGATGATCCGTAAGGACCATCCGGACTCCGTCTTCCGCACCAGAAACGGCAAGGAAGCGGCCATCATCAAGCAGATCAAGGAATGCCACGACAAGGGTCAGCCCGTCCTCGTTGGTACGGTTTCTATCGAAAAGTCCGAACAGCTTTCCAAGAAACTCAAGCTTTCCGGTATTCCGCATACCGTCCTCAACGCGAAGTATCACGAAAAGGAAGCGGATATTGTTGCGCAGGCAGGTAAGTACGGTGCGGTCACCATTTCCACCAACATGGCAGGTCGTGGTACCGACATCATGCTCGGCGGTAATGCGGAATGGCTCGCAAAGGCACAGATGCGCAAGGAAGGCATGGAGGAAACTCTCATCGCCGCATCCACCGGTTCGTCCCTCGACGTAAGCGACGAAATCCGTGAAGCGCGTCTTCATTTCCAGGAACTCTACGCAAAATATCAGGAAGCCATCAAGCCGGAAGCGGACAAGGTCCGTGAAGCGGGCGGTCTGTTTGTCATCGGTACGGAGCGTCACGAATCCCGCCGTATCGACAACCAGCTCCGCGGTCGTTCCGGCCGTCAGGGTGACCCGGGTGAATCCCGTTTCTTCCTCTCGTTCGAAGATGACCTCATGCGTCTGTTCGGTTCCGAACGCATCGCAGGCACCATTGAACGTCTTGGTCTTGATGAAGATACCCCGATTGATGCGAAGATTCTGTCCGGTTCCATCGAATCCGCACAGAAGAAGCTCGAAGGTCAGAACTTCAACCGCCGTAAGAACGTCCTTTCCTACGACGACGTCATGAACCAGCAGCGTACGGTCATCTACGACCAGCGTGCCGAAGTTCTCGACAATGCCGACCTCCATGCGAAGATCATCGGCATGCTCGAAAGCAACATCAGCGACGCGGTCGCGACCTTCCTCCACGAAGAAGAAGTTTCCGCATGGGATCTTGACGGTCTCCGCGGCAAGTACATGGGTCTCCTCTGCGGACCGGACGATTTCAAGGATATGACCGGCGACGCAGCGGCACAGCGCGAAGAAATCAGCAAGACGCTGCATGACCGTGCAATGCTTCTCTATGCACAGAAGGAAGAAATCTTTGGAGAACGGATGCGCGAACTCGAACGCGTTGTCCTCCTCGAACAGGTCGATATCAAGTGGATGGATCACCTTGAAGCGATGGATTCCCTGCGTGAAATGATCGGTCTTCAGGCATACGCTCAGAGAAACCCGATCTCCGAATACCGTCTCCAGAGTGCGGATATGTTCGACCAGATGATCACCGAAATCCGCGACGATACCGTGCGCAGACTTCTTTCCGTTGTTCCGAAACCGCGTCAGCAGGAAATCAAGCGTGTTGAAGTGGTCAAGAATGTAACCGAAGGTTTTGCGGGCGGCGAAAAGCAGCCGGAAGCCAAGAAACCCGTTGTAAACAAGGGCGTAAAGGTCGGCAGAAACGACCCGTGCCCCTGTGGAAGCGGCAAAAAGTATAAAAACTGCTGCGGTGCACCCACCAATGGTGCGGCAGACGGGGAATGATAGAGGGGAAGTACAGCGGGGAAAACTTTT
>JAFQFS010000135.1 GCA_017398585.1 Clostridia bacterium | reverse complement strand
CGGCTGTAAAGCTTACAGAGGTTTTATTCCTTCAAATCTGCACAAACTTTGTCTTTCTTTTTTGTCTGAAAGTTTTTGAAAAGGGGTGCGGGGAAAAACTTTTTTCAAAAAGTTTTTCCCCGCAAAAGCATATTTTATAACTTGTTTCGCATGATTTTGCCGCTGGTGGTTTTCGGGAGTTCGTCGCGGAAGACGATGATTCGAGGGTATTTGTAGGGGGCGGTGTTCTGCTTGACGTAGTTCTGGATTTCCTTTTTGAGTTCGTCGGTGGGTTCGGTGCCCTTGGTGAGGACGATGGACGCCTTGACGACCTGTCCGCGGATTTCATCCGGTTCGGGGGAGACGCCGCATTCCACAACGTAGGGAAGTTCCATGATGACGTTTTCGATTTCGAAGGGACCGATGCGGTAGCCGGACGACTTGATGACATCGTCCACGCGGCCGACGTACCAGAGGAAGCCGTCTTCGTCACGCCATGCGGTGTCGCCGGTGTGGTAATAACCGTCGTGCCATACTTCCGCGGTCTTTGCTTCGTCGTTGTAGTAGCCGGTGAACAGGCCGCACGGTGCACCGTCCGCTACGCGTACAACGATTTCGCCGGTTTCACCGTCCGCGGTTTCGTTGCCGTTCGCGTCGAGCAGGTGGATGTCGTAAAGAGGACACGGTCTGCCCATCGAGCCGAGTTTATGCGGCGCGCCGGTCAGGTTGCCGATCATGCAGGTCGTTTCGGACTGACCGAAGCCTTCCATGATCTGCAGTCCGGTGATCTCTTCGAATTTGCGGTATACTTCCGGGTTGAGTGCTTCGCCCGCGGTGGTCGCGTGCTTGAGGGAGGAGAAGTCGTATTTCGACAGATCTTCTTTGATGAGCATACGGTACATTGTCGGCGGTGCACAGAAGGTCGTGATCCTGTGCTTGCCGATCATCGGCAGGATCTTTGCCGCGTCGAAACGGTCGAAGTCGAAGACGAAGATTGCCGCTTCGCAGAGCCACTGACCGTACATCTTGCCCCACATGGACTTTGCCCAGCCGGTGTCGGAAATGGTGAAGTGCAGACCGGTGTCGGACGAATCGACGCAGTGCCAGTACTTCGCGGTGTGGAAGTGACCGAGCGGGTACTTGTGGTTGTGCATCGCAATCTTCGGGTAGCCGGTCGTACCGGAGGTGAAGAACATCAGGAGCGGATCGTCGCCGCACGGGCTGTCGTCGGTGCGTTCGAACTTGCCGCTGAAGAGGTTGTATTCTTCGTCAAAGTTTCGCCATCCTTCGCGTTCGCCGTTTACGATGATCTTCGTCTTGAGAGTGTCACAGTGTTCCGCTGCCATGTCGACCTGATGCGCGGTGTCGCCGTCGGCGGTGCAGAGGATCGCGGAAACTCCGGCAGCCTTGAAGCGGTATTCAAGGTCGTGAACGAGGAGCTGGTTCGGTGCGGGGATCGCGATTGCGCCGAGCTTGTTCAGACCGAGCATCGCAAACCAGTACTGATAGTGGCGCTTGAGAATGAGCATGACGCGGTCCCCCTTCTTGATGCCGAGGGACTTGAAGTAGTTTGCGCACTGAGCGGATGCACGCTTGAGGTCGTGGAACGTGATGCGCTTTTCGGTCACGCAGTCGTTTGCAACGTGAAGCATAGCGAGCTTGTCCGGCTTTTCGGTGCCGAGCACGTCAATGATGTCAAAGGCGAAGTTGAACTTGTCCGCGCCGGAGATGTTGATCTCGACGGGAGTGCCGTTTTCGTCCTTTTTGGTTTCGATGTATTTTTTGTAGAGGTATTTCGACTTGTCCGTCGTCGCGACGGTGGAGGGTCTTGCCGCCTTGACTTCGACTTCGCGTTCGTCTTCGGCTTCCCCTGCGGGATTGAGAACGATTGCGTAGAAGAGGCAGTCCCCGCCTTCCACAGCGACCATGCCGTGCGGGATCGAGCTGTCGTAGTAGATGCTGTCGCCCGGCTTCAGAATTTCGCTGTGTTCGCCGACCTGAACCTTCAGAGTACCGGAAATGACGATGTCGCATTCCTGACCGTCGTGGGTGGTCAGCTCGATGTCGGAGCGTTCCGCGGTTTCGCTGTATTCGGCAACGACATACAGCGGTTCGGCAATACGGTTTTTGAAGGAGGAGGCGAGGTTGAAGTAGGTCAGACCGTGCGCCTGTTCGATTTTCTGGCCGTTTCCTGCGCGGGTGACGGTGTATCCGGCCAGCGTCGGGCTTTTACCTTCGATGATGTCGGTGACGTCGACGTTGAACGCGAGCGCACAGCGGTAAATGAATGCGAAGGTCAGATTCGACCGACCGCTTTCGCATTCGATGTATTCCGTTTCGGTAATACCGGTTTTCGCGGCCATTTCGGCAGTGCTGAATCCTTCGATCTCACGAAGTTCCGCGATTCGGGCGGCCATTTCGTGGATCTTGAATTCCAGTGCGGTAATGTTGCTTTTCATGGTGAACTCCATTTATGTTGAGATTTTGTCGGGACGGATCCAATAAAAAAACGTCCCAAAGAAATCTTTGAGACGAACAATAACGTCCGCGGTACCACTCAAATTGCAGTTTTTCGCCGGAAAACGAAAAAAATCTGCCACTCTCGGGCTCAAGCAAGCCCTATGCCGTTTACGGGGCAGGTACGGAAAGATTCTACTCGCGGGATGCCCCGTTTTCTTTCTTTCAGCTTGGGAGCTACCGTATCAGGTCCGGGATCAGCGGTTCCCACCGTTTCCGCATTCTCTGTGAATCTTGCGCCTGTACGCTCTCCGTCATCGCCATTGGGTATATTTTATCGCACAGGTACGGATTTGTCAAGAGTAAATGAAAAAATATTCGAAAAATCGCGGGAAGGAAAATGTTATACTTTGTTCACCAAAAATTCCATAAAGACTTTTGACATACGGTCCATTGTATGATATAATAGATCATTACAATAAATATAATCGGAGAAGTACTGAAATTTTATGATAATCCTTGGGATCGACCCTGGTATTGCCATCGTCGGATGGGGCGTCATCGACTATTCCGGCTTTGGCACGAAGATAAAGCCCATCGCGTTCGGGGCGATAACGACGAATTCGACCGAAAAAACCGAAGACCGCATCCTGTACGTCTACGACGAGCTGACCGCGATCATCGGGAAGTACCGGCCGGAATGTGCGGCGGTCGAGGAACTCTTCTTCAATACCAACCAGAAAACGGGTATCATCGTCGCGGAAGCGAGAGGGGTCATCCTCCTCGCATGCCGGCAGGCGGGAATTCCGATTCACGAATACACGCCGCTTCAGATCAAGCAGGCCGTTGTCGGCTACGGCCGCGCGGATAAACATCAGGTCATCGAAATGGTGACGATGTTCCTCGGTCTCGCAAAACCTCCGAAGCCGGACGATACCGCCGACGCCCTTGCCGCCGCGATCTGCCACGCGCACTCGGGCACGTCGAGACTCGCGGAATACTACAACAAACCGACATCCATGGCAGGGAAGATCAAGTGAAGATTTTTGGGGAAAACTTTTTTGGAAAAAAAGTTTTCCCCAAGCCCCTTTCAAAAAACTTCAATCTATGGGATTGGACATAGTGAGTGCAGGGTATTCGAACCGAAAATTCTGTCCGTTGAACAAAATCAAGGTATTTCAAATCTGCATCTAACCTTGTCTGTCCAATTCGTTTGAAAGTTTTTGAAGAGGGGTTTGGGGAGAAACTTTTTTCAAAAAGTTTCTCCCCAATTAAAGGAGAAAAAATCTATGTGGGTTGCTGATAAATGGAAAGAATATGAGTTGATTGACTGTGAAGGCGGGGAACGTCTGGAACGATGGGGAAAATACATCCTCATCCGTCCCGACCCGCAGGTCATCTGGAACGGAAAACGGAAGAATCCGCTGTGGCGCGAAGCGCACGGCGTGTACCGCAGACAGGGCGGCGGCGGCTCGTGGGTCGTCAACAACATGCCCGAAAACTGGTGCATCAACTACGGCAAATACCAGTTCCGTCTTCGTCCGATGGGATTCAAGCATACCGGTCTGTTCCCCGAACAGGCGACCAACTGGGACTGGGCAGACGGTGTGATCCGCCGCCGCATCGAGGAAAACGGCGAAGGTGCCGAACGTCCGAAGGTTCTAAACCTGTTCGCCTATACGGGAGGCGCCACCGTTGCCTGCTCGATGGCGGGCGCGGCACTTTGTCACGTCGACGCGTCCAAGGGCATGACCAACGCCGCAAAGGAAAACATGCAGCTTTCCGGTCTCGGGGATGCGCCGTGCCGCTATATCGTCGACGACTGCCGCAAGTTTGTGGAACGTGAGATCCGCCGCGGCGTCCGCTACGACGGCATCATCATGGACCCGCCGTCCTACGGCAGAGGTCCGAACGGGGAAGTCTGGAAGCTCGAGGAATGCGCCGCCGATCTTGTCGCACTGACCGCGAAGGTGCTGTCCGACCGTCCCGCGTTCTTCCTCATCAATTCGTACACCACCGGACTCTCTCCGGCGACCATGGCGTACATCCTTCAGACCGCGCTTCCCGCGAATCTGCGCCACGCGGCACACGTGGAATTCGGAGAAACCGGTATTCCCGTGACCGACTCCGGTCTGGTTCTTCCGAGCGGCGCGTCGGTGCGCTGCGAATTCAGGTTCTGATGTTTCGGGCAGGACGGTACCTATTATGCAGAAAACTCCCATCATAAAAGCCGAACATCTGACGTTTTCCTATCCGGGGGACGCCGAATCAAAGCCCGTGCGTGCGCTCGATGACGTTTCCTTCGAGATTGAAGAAGGCTCGTTCACGGCGATCCTCGGACACAACGGCAGCGGAAAATCGACCCTCGCGAAGCTGCTCTGCATGGTCAACTACCCCGATTCGGGGGAGCTCCTGCTCTGCGGAAAGGATCTGACCGCGCCGGACGTGACCGAAGAGGATATCCTCGCCGCAAGACGCGACATCGGCATGGTCTTCCAGAATCCCGACAACCAGATTGTCGCCTCCATTGTGGAGGAGGACGTGGCGTTCGGGTGTGAAAACCTCGGGATCCCGTCTGCGGAGATCCGGAAGCGGGTCGATCAGGCACTCGAGGAAGTCGGCATGACGAAGTACGCGCGCAGTTCGCCGCACAATCTGTCAGGCGGACAGAAGCAGCGTGTCGCCATCGCCGGTGTCATTGCCATGAAGCGGAAATGCGTCATTTTTGACGAATCCACGGCGATGCTCGACCCTCTTGGACGGCAGGACGTTATGAACACTGCCATGAAACTCAACCGTGAGGATGGCATCACCGTTATCCTCATCACGCACTACATGAGCGAAGCCGCAATGGCGGATCGCATCATTGTCATGAATCAGGGGAAAATTCTCCGCGACGGCACGCCGTCCGAGGTGTTCTCCGATCCCGAAGCAATGTGGGATGCCGGTCTCGACGTTCCGCAGACGACGGAGCTTCTCTATAAAATGCGGAAAGCCGGATACGACGTTCGGCTCGACCTGTTTGACGAAAACGACTGCGCCGCGGAAATTGCGCGGGCGATGAAGCGTGCGCGGGAGGGAAAATAACGTCATGGCTACCATTGAACTGAACAATATTACCTTTACGTATAACAAAAATACGCCCTCCGCGGTATGTGCGCTCGATCACGTTTCCCTGAAGATCGACGGCGCGGCGGACGGCATCACGGGACTGATCGGTCATACGGGCAGCGGAAAGTCCACGCTTGTGCAGATGCTCAACGGTCTGCTGAAGCCGGATGAGGGACAGGTTATCCTCGACGGTACGGACATCTGGGCAGAGCCGAAAAAGATCCGCGACGTCCGATTCAAGGCGGGACTGGTCATGCAGTATCCGGAATACCAGCTGTTTGCGGAGACTGTACGAGAAGACATCGCGTTCGGTCCGAAAAACATGGGACTCACGGGGGACGAGCTGAACACGCGTGTTCTTGAAGCGGCGAAGTTCTCCGGACTTTCTCACGAACTTCTTGATAAATCTCCGTTCGAACTGTCGGGCGGTCAGAAACGCCGTGCGGCACTCGCGGGCGTTATGGCGATGCAGCCGAAGATCCTCATTCTCGACGAACCGGCGGCCGGACTTGACCCCGTTGGACGGCGCGACATTCTCGGCGGCATCCGGAAGTATGCAGGCGAAAGCGGTACGACCGTTATCATTGTCAGCCATAGTATGGAAGACATGGCGATGTACTGCGACAAGCTGGTCGTGATGGCGGACGCAAAGATCCTCATGCACAAGACCTGTGCCGAAGTGTTCTCCGAATATCAGAAGCTGACCTCTGTCGGACTTGACGTTCCGCAGATCACACGCATCGCGTCCGCTCTTGCAGAGAACGGAGTCGATATCGGTGCGGATATCTACACCGTCGACTACGCGGTGAAGCAGCTTCTGAAACAGCGGCAACGGGGAGGGGTATCATGAAATCTGACATTACCTTCGGACAATACGTGGAGGGAAATTCCCTCATCCACCGCCTCGACCCGCGGATGAAGATCGTCCTTTCGATCCTCTATATCGTTACCATTTTTCTCGCAAAAAGCGTGACGGCGTTCGCCCTGCTGACGTTGTCTGCCTTCCTGCTGATCGCACTGACGGGACTTTCCCCGGCGATGATCCTGCGCGGGATGCGTCCGCTTCTCTTTATTATCGTTTTTACCGCCGTCTTCAATATTTTCTGGATGACCGGCGACACACTGCTCATCAGCCTCGGACCGATTAAAATTTACCTCGAAGGCATCATCAATGCCGTGCTGATTATCCTGCGAATCGTTCTGCTGATCGTTGCGACGTCGGTGTTCCTGACGTATACGACCACTCCGCTCGCGCTCACGGACGGTCTCGAACAGCTTCTCGCACCGCTCAAGAAACTGCACGTTCCGGTGCATGAATTCTCGATGATGATGACCATCGCCCTGCGCTTTATCCCGACGCTGATCGACGAAACGCAGAAGATCATGAACGCGCAGAAGGCGCGCGGTGCGGACTTTTCCACAGGAAACCTGCTCCAGCGCGCGAAGGCACTGATCCCGATCCTGATCCCGCTGTTCATTTCGGCGTTCCGCCGTGCGGACGAGCTGGCGACGGCAATGGAGTGCCGCTGTTACACCGGCGGTGAAGGGCGGACGAGAATGAACGTCCTGCGTTCCACGCCGAAAGACTGGGCTGCGGCGTTTGTTGTGCTTGTACTGGGCGCGGCGATCGTGCTCGCGAACCTCTATTTCCCGCTGTACGGGCTGACTTTATAAGAAAACATGAAATTATTACTGAAAATCCGATACGACGGTACGTCCTACTGCGGCTATCAGGCGCAGCCGGACAAGCCGTCGGTTCAGCGCGCTCTGACGGATGCCGTCTCGGACTGCTTTGGCTTTCCCTGTACGGTCACCGGATGCAGCCGGACGGATTCGGGCGTTCATGCGCTCGGATTCTGTGCGGCGGTCGAACCGGTCGATCCGCAGAACCGCATCACCATCCCGACCGGACGCGTTCACCGTGCGCTCCGTCGGTTCCTGCCCGCGGACATTTCCGTCTGCGGGGAAGCAGAGGTCTCCGGTGACTTCCACCCGCGCTACTCCGTTTTGCGGAAGGAATACCTCTACCGCATGTACGATACGGTGTACGACGATCCGTTTGAGTCTTCCCGTGCATGGCACCTGAAGCATCCGGTGACGGATGAAGGACTGACGCGGATGAACCGCGCTGCCGCGCATATGGTCGGACATCACGACTTCACGTCGTTCATGGCGGCCGGATCGAAGATTGTAGATGCGCATCGCACCGTGTATTCGCTGAACGTGCAGCGGAACGGAAACAATCTCGATCTGCGTGTTTCCGCGGACGGATTTCTCTACAACATGGTGCGCATCATCACGGGAACTCTTACCGACTGTGCGTACGGGGTATTCGAACCCGATGATATTGCAGACATCATTCAGGCGAAGGACCGGGCGAAGGCCGGGAAAACCGCTCCGCCGCACGGGCTTTACCTCTCGGAGGTATGGTACGACCGTGAAATTGAGTGGAAAATTTTTTAAGGTACAAAGACAAAGGAGCGGATATGGCGAATGTAAGTTCATCCTCCTCCGGTAATACGACGAATACGCCGAAAAAAGCACTGCGCGTCGCGGGAAAGATCCCGCCGCAGATAAACCGATACTACAAAAATGTCTCGAAGGTTTACAAAGGCTTTGCGCTTGCGCTTCTGCTGACGGTGTTCCTGTTCTTCCTGGCGGTAACGATGTTTTTCAGCGACTATGTAACGTACGAAAACATGCGCTACCTCGTGCGGGACTTCGGAGCAATGATGTCGTCCGAGACCGACGGTTTTTCGACCGTAGTCTACAACGGCTCGGGCAGCATGAAGTTTGAGGCGTTCAAAAACGGTCTGGCCGCGGCGAGCGGGGACAAATACCTCTACTATGACTCGACGGGGATCCGCATGATCGAGGAGGATTCCGGATGTTCCGAACCCGTTCTCGTTCCGGCGGACAAATATCTCCTGATGTACGACCTCGGCGGAACAAGCTACACGGTTTACAACCAGCTCACGCGCATCATCCGCCGCGAATCGGACAACAAGATTCTCTCCGGCGACATGAGCGACTCGGGGGCATTCGTCCTCGTGACCCGCTCTCGTGAGACGCGGTATGTGGTCGAAGTCTATAATGCGGCATTCCATCATACAATGAGTATCTATAAGGAAAACTACGTCCTGGACGCGGCTCTTTCCCCCGATGGTACGACTGTTATGATTGCCTCCGCGGTTCCGGACGATACGGACTTCCGCTGTGAAGTGGCTGTCTGCCGGATCGGTCAGGAAGAAGCTGTGACCACACTGCTTTACGATCACATGATGCCCCTTGACGTTTATGCGGCAGAGGAAGGATTTGTCCTGCTCTGTGACACGGGACTGTATTTTTATGATTTCGACGGAACTCTGAAGACGAACGTTGCTCTTGCCGGAAGCGCGCTCAGTTATGCGGACGTGAACGACCGTTCCGTCGCGGTGGTAGGCAGTGTGAATGCACTCGGCATGGAAAGCCGTGTGCTGGTTCTCACGCCGTCCGGTGAGGTGCTGTATGACAGCATCCTGACGGGAACGCGCGTCACGGGCGTTGCGGCGTCACAGGATCCGGAGACGGCACTCGTCTATCTGGAGACGCCGGAAGGAATTCTGCAGCTCCGTACCGACGGGACGCAGAATCCGTACATCGCGGGAGACGCTGACGTCATCGGCATTGTTCCGGTCAAAAAGGGCGCGATCATCTGTACAAAATCCAGCGCATACGCCGCGTTTGCGGAGTAAAATAAGATTAAAACAATCTGTAAAAAAACATAGTTACTGATTCAGCAACATCGGAGGTGGAAATTTTGAGTCTGGCGATTGATGCCGTAATTCTGTTTGCGGCGGTACTCATTATCTGGCTGGGAGTAAGAAGAGGTTTTATCCGTTCCGTCATGGGACTGGTGACCGGGATTGCATCGACGGTTGCCGCATATGCCTACACGCCCGTTCTTGCTGCCTACATCCGGAAAAACTATCTCATCGAAAATATCACAAACGGGATTTCGGAGACCCTGCGTTCTCTCGCGCTTGATACGGAAACCGATCTGTACAATCTCGACCGTCTCGCTGCCGACCTTCCCGAGCCGTTCACGGCCATTCTGGAACGTTACGGCATTGAAGCGGAGACGTTCATCGAACAGATCCGCGGGCTGTCGGCCTGCGATTCTTCGATCGTCGACGCTTTTGCCGCGCAGATTGCCGCACCGACTACCAGTGTTCTTGCTTCGGTTGCCGCGTTTGTGATCATCTTTTTCGTCATCCTGATCGTTCTGTCCCTGCTGACCGGTCTTCTTGACCTTATCTTCACCCTTCCGGTTCTCCGCGGAGCGAATGTTTTTCTCGGATTCCTTCTTGGTGTGGCGGAAGCGGCCTTTTTCGCATGCCTTCTCGCTACGGTGATGTCCGTTCTGGCAGGAGCTCTCGGTGCACTGGATCCGAGCATGTTCGGCACGGATGTGGTGGAGGATACCATCATCTGCAAGTTTGTCATGGAACACAACATTCTTGAACGCATGGCTCAGGCGCTCGGATGGAACGGATGAAGGATGTAAAACAAGCAAAATTATCACAGCAATTATTTATAGAAACAAGGAAATCCATATGACGATGTGTACAAGATGCCACAAGCGTGTGGCAGTGGTGTTTATCACCAAACTGGGGGAAAGCAAGCCGGAAGGGCTGTGCCTCAAGTGTGCGAAGGAACTGGGGATCACGCAGATCAACGATGTTCTCGCACAGAGCGGACTGGACGACGAAACCATTGAACGGATGAACTCCGAAATGGAAGCGATGATGGAAAGCGGGGAGATCATCCCCGGAGAAACTTCCTCCAGTGCGCCGTTGTTCAATTTCTCCAAGCTCATGGGTGAGGGTGCGAAGAATGCCCGCGACCGTGAAAACGGAAAAAAGAAGCCGAACGGAAAAGACGGCGAACCCAGAACGGAAAAAGAAGAACCGGAACTGAAATTCATCAAGAATTATACAACCAATCTGACTGCGCGTGCGAAGGAGGGCAAACTCGACCGCATCGTTGGCCGCGACCGCGAACTCGAACGCGTGATCCAGATCCTCTGCCGACGTCAGAAGAACAATCCCTGTCTGATCGGGGAACCCGGTGTCGGCAAGACAGCGATTGCGGAAGCGCTCGCGCAGAAAATTGCAGCGGGTGACGTTCCCTATAAACTGAAGGATCACGACGTCTGTCTGCTCGACCTGACCGCGCTCGTTGCCGGAACCCAGTTCCGCGGACAGTTTGAGTCCCGTGTGCTCGGTCTGCTCGGCGATGTAAAGGCACACGGGAAGGTCATCCTCGTGATCGACGAAGTTCACAACCTCGTCGGTGTCGGGGATGCGGAGGGAAGCATGAACGCCGCAAACATCATGAAGCCCGCTCTGTCGAGAGGGGAAATTCAGGTCATCGGCGCTACGACCCTCACCGAGTACCGCAAGTACATCGAAAAGGACACTGCGCTTGAGCGCCGTTTCCAGCCCGTCATGGTCAACGAACCGTCGATCGCGGACACCGTTGAAATTCTGAAGGGCATCAAGACCTATTATGAAGACTACCACGGTGTGAAGATCGCGAACGAGATTCTGTCCTCCGCCGCGACTCTGTCCGAACGCTATATCACCGACCGCTACCTCCCCGACAAGGCGATCGATCTTATTGACGAAGCGGCGTCGCACATTTCCGTCCATACACCGGAGATCAACGAGCGCCACGAGCTTGCCGACCGCCGCGAAGTTGTAAAGAGGGAATACGAAGAACTCGAAAATTCCATCAGCAATTCGGAAAATCCGAACGCGGACGGCAAAATTGAGGAAAAATATCAAAAGCTCTCCGAACTCAAGGCGGAGGAAATGCGCATCGAAGACCGCCTCGACGAACTCGACGAAATCTGCGGCAAGGTCCGTATGCGTGAATCCGACCTCGCGGATGTTATTGAGATCTGGACGGGAATTCCCGCGTCCACCATCGCGGAAAGTGAATATGAAAAACTCGAACAGCTTGACAAGCGTCTGAAGGAACGCATCATCGGTCAGGATACTGCCGTCGATGCCGTTGCGCGCGCCGTACGAAGAAACCGCGCGGGCGTATCGTACAAGAGAAAACCCGTTTCGTTCATCTTCGCCGGTCCGACCGGCGTCGGTAAGACGGAGCTTGTGAAAGTCCTTGCGGCTGATCTGTTCTCGTCACCGGATACGCTTATCCGTCTTGACATGAGCGAATTCATGGATAAATTCTCCGTTTCCCGCATCATCGGTTCGCCTCCGGGCTACGTCGGCTACGACGATGCCGGTCAGCTTACCGAAAAGATCCGCCGCCGTCCTTATTCCGTCGTCCTTTTCGATGAAATCGAAAAGGCGCATCCGGATGTCATGAATATCCTCCTGCAGATCCTCGACGATGGCATCATCACCGACTCGCACGGCAAGCAGGTCGACTTCTGCAATACCATCATTGTCATGACGACCAACGCCGGAAGCACTTACGCGACCGCCAAGGCCGGTTTCTCCGACCTCGCGGACACCGCGCGCACCGAAGACAAGACGAGACGTGCGCTTGAAGAATTCCTGCGTCCCGAATTCATCAACCGTGTGGACGAGATCATCACGTTCAATTCGCTCAGCCGTGAAAACTTTATCGAAATCGCCCGCATCATGACCGGCGATCTTGCGAAGCTGCTGTACGACAAGGGCATGGACGCGGTCTTCACGGAGGCGTGCATTGCCTATATTGCGGACAAATCGTACTCCGCGAAGTACGGTGCGCGCAACATGCGCCGCTTCATCCAGACGGAGATCGAAGACAAAATTGCGGCAGAGATCATTGCCGCACGCGGCCTGCTGTCCGAAATTACTGTGGACAGCGACGGAACCGGTCTCAAAGTGACTGTATTGTAAGACGGAACTGTTATGAAATACCGAAACGACTGGCATCTCCTGAAAAACGCCGACGTGGTCTCCGAACTCGGAACGGACATGTACAAAGGGCTGTCTGAGAAGGAAGCGGCACGCCGGAAGAGAAAGTACGGTGCCAACAACATCTGGCATGTGAAGCGGATGTCCGCATTTGCGGCCGTCTGCGAAGCGCTGTTCGATATCGCGACGCTTCTTCTGATTGTCAGTGCCGCCGCGGCTGCCCTCTTTGACAAAAGCGGGGCGGCTCTTGCGGTTACGGTCATCCTCATCCTCGGCGGGATTCTGCGCTCGGTTGTATACATCCGTGCCAACCGCATTCTCGAGGATATGGCGGAGGGCTTTATTCCCGTCGCTTCTGTGATCCGGGCCGGCAGGATGAAACTGCTGCCGGCACAGGAGATCGTGCCGGGCGATATCCTGTTTCTGGAAGCCGGAAGCACCGTCCCGTGTGACGGACGCGTGCTTGCCGGGGAAGATTCCGTCGTCAGCGAGCGCGGGATTACCGAGAACAATACGCCCGTCCATAAGTTCGACGTGGTGATCGACACCGACGCAAAGGGCGGGGAAGTTCCGTGCGAATGCCGTTCGAATATGCTGTTTGCGGGTTCGGTCGTTCTGTCCGGAACCCTGCGCATTACGGCAACGGCATGCGGTATGCGTTCTCTGATCGGCATGAAGCAGGAGGGCATTGCGATCGAACCGTCCGGTAAACTGCCGCTGGTGGAAAAACTCGAGGGCTGGTGCAAGTTTACCAGTCTTGTTATGCTTGCCTGCGTGATGGGGATCACCGTCCTGTCGCTGTTCTGCCGTGACGGATTTACGCTTCCGGACATTTTTCTGACCACGCTTGCCATGTCCGTTGCCGCGATGAGTGAGTACCTGACCGTGATCGGCTATATCATCATTGCCGCTTCCGTCCACCGCTGTGCGGGAGAGGGAACGGACGATGACCCGAAAAAAACGAAAAAAACAGCACATACACGGATCCGTAAACCATCGGAGATCGAGAATCTTGCGAAGGTCGGACGGATCGTATTCTGCGGAAGCTCCTTCTTTGAATCCGGCAGCTCGGAGATCTGTGCCTACCGGACGTACGGTACGTACTACGACCGTTCTTCCGAAGCGGCGGACGATCAGGGGCTGAACGAGATGATTTCTCTGGCGATCCCCGCGGTTGCCGCGGGGGCGTCCGGACGTTCCCTGTCGAGCGGGATCGCGGAAAAGGTCAGCGAACGCGGACGTGTTATCCGGACGGCGGCCGGTATCTGCTCCGCAAAGCTCGGCGAAGGGAAGAGCGTCGACCGGAATTATCCGGTGCTCGATCATGTGGACTCCGCCAATGTGTTTGCGGCGGGGCTTGACACTTCGCTGATCGCGTACGAGGACAGCATCCTTGCCGTTTCCTGCGGCGGGATCGCGGAAGTACTGCGTGTATGCAGCAGTTATCAGACGTCTGCGGGCGCACAGCCGATCGATACGGATATGCGCCGGAAGATCTTCACCGAATGTGCGAAGCTCGAATATATCGGTGCGAAAATTGTCGCGGTGGCAAAGGCAAAATCGGAATATTCCACGCTCAGCCGCCTTGCCGTGATTATCCAGGATATGACATTTCTCGGATTTTTCGCGGTGGCGGAACAGCCGGAAGCGGGCATGAAAGAAAGCATCGCGTACATGCGGGAGAACGGTATCGTGCCGATTCTGCTGTCGTCCGAGGCGGAACGCGATCTCTACTATTGCCATGATATCGGGCTGATGAGCAAAAAGACAAAAGTTGTGCCGTACACGGCACTGGAGGAGAGCGATTTCCGTGATCTTTCGGTCCACGGGATGATCGTTTCGTTCCCGGAAATGAAGTACGGCGTACCGGCTTCGCTGAAGTCGGAAGCAATGAAAAAAATTATGGCGGGGAACAAAGAAACCCGTCCCGTGACCGCAGCGGTCGGGCGCGATGTCAGCGACCTTGACGTGCTGCGGCAGGCGGACGTCGGGTTTGCGTCTGCGGCATCGGCGTACCGTCCGGTACCGGAACCGCTGTCGCGGAATGCCGCGGCGGTTGTGCGTCCGTGCTTGAAGACGGGACGCGGCGGTCTGGACGGTATCCTGCGTTCGTTCCGGATCGCACGTCAGGCGGTGCGCAACATCAAGGCGGCGGCATTCTATATGACGTCCGCACAGATCGCACGTCTTGTCGTGATCCTTGCGGCGGTGCTGGTTCCTCAGATCCCTCTTCTCGACGAGGTGTCGATCCTCGTCTGGGGACTGCTGTTTGACTTTGCGGCCGTTCTCGTTATGGCGTTTGAGCACGACGACGATGTTCCGCGCGATGACGCAGACCGGACCGGAAAATTCATGCCGATCAGCATCCGGAGTGCGGTCGGTGCGGGACTTGTGTGGGGATTTTCGGCCCCTCTGCTGATCGTTCTGCTGAAGCTCTTGCAGCCGCATTTCCACCTGCACTTTGAGGCGGGTGAGGATGTTTCTCTCCTCGTCGGTACCCTGCTCCTCTGCGGACTGGTGATGGCAAGCGAGTGTATGAAGCGGGGCAGTCTGTTCCGGCATGTCCGGATTAATTACGCCTTTTTCGGCTTTGCGCTGATGACGATTGTTCTGGTTCCGCTCGTTCTGCTGACGAAATTCGGCGCAGCGTGGGTTGGCGGGAAACCATGCGGCTTCGAAGCATTGTTTTCCCTGATTCCAGCAGCGGTGATGCTGGTCGTATGGGAGATCATCAAGGCAGTGCGGAAACGGAAAAAAGCCAAAAAGAAATAACGGAAAACGTCCGGCACGGAAATGCGTCCGGACGTTTTGAATTTGTTGCATAGATGCAGAAAATACTTCCCCGGTGAATTTCTCCTTGTGTACAGATAGCGAAAAATATTTCGTAAAAATGAACGGAATCGAAAGGGGATTTCCGGACAGAATCTGCCGCACGGAGGAGGAATCAGCGGATTTTTCCGCAGATACCGCTTTTTGTACGAAAAAATCGTTTCGAATAAAGGAAGATTATCGGTCTTGGGTATTGTAATTTGAAGCATTTTGTTATATAATATTTATGATACCCCAAAGGCGAATAAACCGACTATAAAATATTATATATTACAAAAATTATATATTCTATGCGGAAATACCGCCCTGCGGCGTAATAAGATATTTAGGAAAGGATATATATTTGTTATGGCTGAAAACAATGAATGCACCCATGACTGTTCCACGTGTTCGGCGAACTGTTCGTCCCGCAAGGACGCTCCCACGTTCGAAGCACCTCACAAGGATTCTCATGTGAAGCATGTGATCGGGATTGTTTCCGGTAAGGGCGGCGTCGGTAAGTCCATCGTGACTTCCATGCTCGCGACCGTTATGCAGAGACGCGACTACAAGTGCGCGATCCTCGACGCAGACGTAACGGGTCCGTCCATTCCGAAAGCGTTCGGTACAAAGGGCGACATTCTCTCCACTGGTGATGGTCTGCTGCCGCTGGAAACCAAGACCGGCATTAAGATGATCTCCGTAAACCTCCTTCTCGAAGAAGAAACCCGTCCTGTTGTCTGGAGAGGCCCGGTTATCGCGGGCACCGTAAAGCAGTTCTGGACCGATGTTGTCTGGGGCGATGTAGACTTCATGTTCATCGATATGCCCCCGGGAACCGGCGACGTTCCGCTGACGGTATTCCAGTCCATCAAGCTGGACGGTATCGTTATTGTTACCACTCCTCAGGACCTTGTTTCCATGATCGTCGGCAAGGCAGTGAACATGGCAAACCTCATGAACATTCCCGTCATCGGTCTCGTTGAAAACATGTCCTACGTGAAGTGCCCCGACTGTGGCCGCGAACTCCACGTATTCGGTAAGTCCAAGGCGGAAGAGGTCTGTGCAAAGTACGACATTCCGCTCCTCGCAAGAATGCCCATCGACGAACGCCTCGCTTCTCTCATTGACCATGGTGTCATCGAACTCATGGAAAACGACTACCTCGAAGGCGCGGCAGACTCTGTCGTCAAGTTCTGCGCGGAATAAAAAACGGGAGCATGTCTCCCGTCTACATGACCAAGCCAGCAAAATTTTTTATTAATACAAAACTCTCAGGAGGACATTTGCTCTATGAAAAAAGCACTGACCACCGTTGCTTTCAACGGTACAGCGGAACAGCTCGCTGCTCTTGACGCACTGATTGCTGAATACAAGGGACAGCCCGGCGCGCTCATGCCTGTTCTTCAGAAGGCGCAGGACATTTACGGATATCTTCCGGAAGAAGTACAGCGCCACATCGCAGCAGGTCTCGACGTTCCGTATTCCGAAGTATTCGGTATCGTTACCTTCTACGCTCAGTTCCTTCTCAATCCGAAGGGTGAACATCCGGTAGCAGTATGTCTCGGTACTGCATGCTACGTTAAGGGTTCCGGTCTCCTCATGGATAAGCTCGAAACTCTTCTCGGCATCGGCAACGGCGGCATCACCGAAGACCTCAAGTTCAGCCTCGACGCAACCAGATGCATCGGTGCGTGCGGTCTCGCTCCCGTTCTTACCATCGGCGAAGACGTTTACGGCCGTCTCGAACCCAACATGCTCGAAGGCATCCTCAAGAAGTATCAGTAATTAACCATACAAGGACCACTCACGCGACAGAACATGATTTTCCTGCCGTATGTGCGGCAGATTGGTGGGTAATATGAAAATTTGTGAAATCAAAGATTTGCTCGGCGCCGAAGTGCTGTGCGGGGAAGAGCTTCTGGAACACGATGTTGCTTCCGCCTGCTGCAGCGATATGATGAGCGATGTACTGGCCTATGTCAAGGACCAGGGTGTACTTGTTACGGGTCTTGTCAATCCGCAGGTCATCCGGACGGCCAATATGATGGATATGGTCTGCATCGTTTTCGTACGCAACAAGGAACCGAGCGAAGCCATGCTCGACCTTGCACGTGACTTTGGTCTCGTGGTGATGCGGTCGTCCCTGCGTGCGTTCGAAGCATGCGGACGTCTGTACGAAGGCGGTCTCGGCGGAAAAGCGGGGGATGCGCATGTCGAATAACCTGAATTTCCACTTCAACGTAGACGGCGAAAATTTTTCTTCCGCGGGTGAAGCGTCCGTGGTTGTAAAGAAAAAGCTCCGCCAGCTTGGATTTCCCCCCGATATCATACGCCGTGTTTCCATTGCCATGTACGAAGGGGAAATCAATATGGTCATCCATGCCAACGGCGGGGATGCGGATGTCACCGTTGACGACGATTATATCACGATCGTGCTGAAGGATACCGGCCCCGGCATCCCGGACGTGAGTCTGGCAATGCAGGAAGGCTACTCCACTGCGAGAGAAAGTATCCGTGCACTCGGTTTCGGCGCCGGCATGGGACTTCCGAACATGAAGAAATACACCGATTCCATGGAGATCGACACCACCGTCGGCGTCGGCACGACGATCACAATGAAGATCGCGCTGAACAAGTGACCGGAACAAGTCTGTCCCATAACGGTGTAAGCCGAACTCTGTCCAATCCCCTGACTGAAAAGGTTTTTGGAAGGGGTTACAAGTTGCTGAAGCAACTTGGGAAACCTTTTTCCTCAAAAAAGGTTTTCCCGGTAAACATCATTTATTTCGCACGGAGGACTTATGAAGGATTACAAGCATTCGGTCTCGCTTGATGTCAGCAAGTGCAAGGGATGCACAACATGCCTGAAACGCTGCCCGACCGAAGCGATTCGCATACGCGACGGACGCGCTGTTATCTCTTCCGCTCGCTGTATCGACTGCGGAGAGTGTATTAAAGTCTGTCCGTACAAAGCAAAAAAAGCGACGCACGACCCTCTGTCGTGCATTAACGATTACAAATATACCGTTGCGCTTCCCGCTCCGTCCCTGTACGGTCAGTTTGACAACATGGACAACATCGGTTACATCATCCAGGGTCTCCGTGATATGGGATTTGACGATGTTTTCGAAGTTGCCTGTGCCGCCGAACTCGTTTCTGCATATACCCGGCTGTACATAAAACGGACCAATATCCCGAAACCCGTCATCAGCTCCGCCTGCCCCGCGATCACGCGTCTCATCAGCATGAACTATCCGATGCTTTGCGAGAACATCATGCCGATCCTGCCGCCCGTGGACATCGCGGCACACCTTGCCCGTGAAAAGGCGAAAAAAGAGCATCCGGAACTTACCGACGAGGACATCGGTATTATTTTCATCTCCCCCTGTCCCGCAAAGGTCAGCTACGTGAAGAACGACTTCGCCGGGGAGAGAAACTATATCGACGCCACCATTTCGGTACGCGACGTATACTTTGAACTGATCGATAAAATGAAGCGGCGTCAGGACGATGAGCCTCTCGATTCCACCGAATCCGGCATGGTCGGCATCGGATGGGCGTCGACCGGCGGCGAATCCACCGCCATCTTCAACGAACGGTATCTCGCAGCGTCCGGCATCGAGAACTGTATCCGCGTTCTCGACCAGATCGACAACGAAGATATCACCAGCCTTGACTTTGTGGAACTCAACGCCTGCTCCGGCGGATGTGTCGGCGGCGCGATGACGGTCGCAAACCCGTACATCGCTCAGGCGAGACTCCAGATTCTCAAGCGCTACCTTCCGGTTTCGCCGAACCGTCCGGTCAGCGAATATATCCCGGATGAATTCTACAACGAAAACGAAGTGGAATACAACCCCTACAATCTCCTCTCCGAAGACCGTCAGACCGCTCTGCGCATGATGGCCGACATTGAGTCCATTACGGAAGGTCTTCCGAAGCTCGACTGCGGTTCCTGCGGCGCACCGACCTGCATGGCGTTTGCGGAGGACATCGTGAAGGGGGAAACGTCCGCCGATGAATGTACCGTCATCATGCGGATGCTGTTCCACGAATACCTCGAGCAGCATAAAGAAAAAGACAAAGAACAAGAAGTACTCCGTAAAATTTCTGCCATCAAGGAAGGAAAAACGCAGAAACCGGCGGATGAATGATGAAAGGGAGATTGATTATGAACCTCTCCGAACTGTGTGAAAAACTTTCCCTGACCGTAGTCGCGGGGGATACCGGCAAGACATTTGACGGGGTGTACGCAGGCGATCTGCTCAGCCGGGCAATGAGCCATGTGGAAGCGGATAACCTGTGGATCACCATTATGTCGAACATCAACGTCATCGCGGTGGCAAGCCTTACCGAAGCTTCCGCCGTACTCCTCGCGGAAGACGTTGAACTCGTCCCCGAAGCGCTTGAAGCGGCACGGGATAAGGAGATCACCGTACTTTCGTCTCCTCTGACCGTTTACGAACTCTGCGTGAAGATCGGTGAATTTGCGTCATGACGGACTATCGTTGTGATCTTCACATCCACTCCTGTCTCTCTCCCTGCGGCGACGACGAAATGACTCCTGCGAACATCGTGGGCATGGCGGTCGTGAACGGTCTCCAGATCGTTGCGCTGACTGACCACAATTCGGCGAAAAACTGCCCTGCGTTCTTCGCTCAGGCGAAGGCGTACGGCATCGTCCCCATCCCCGGCATGGAACTGACTACCGGTGAAGATATTCACGTGGTATGCCTCTTTCGGACGCTGGAGGATGCGATGGAGTTTGACCGCATCGTGGAAGGGCACCGGATGCTTATCCCGAACGAACCCGAAACCTTCGGTCATCAGTATATCATGGACGAGAACGACGAGATCGCAGGCGAGGAGGAATGCCTCCTCATCAACGCGACCGACCTCTTCCTTGAAGATGCCTATGAACTGGTGAAAAGTCTCGGCGGGGTTTGTTATCCGGCACACATCGACCGCATGTCGAACGGCGTGATCGCAATGCTCGGTACGTTTCCGGAAGAGCCGAAGTTCACCGCTTACGAGCTGAACGGTGCGGATTCCGAAGCGGAATACTGTGAGCGTTTTCCGATCATTCAGAATCTCGTCCACACGGTCTCCTCCGATGCCCATTATCTGTGGGACATCTCGGAAGAAGGCTTCGTTATCTCCATTGACGACGAACCGTATTCCTCGGCGCTCGTGCGGAACAAGCTCATCGACTACCTGTCCGGCAAATAAGAGTATTTCCAATAAATTTATAGCATAACTTATACAGAACCCCTTATTAAAAAGGTTTTTGAAAGGGGTTCGGGGGAAACTTTTTCCTCAAAAAAGTTTTCCCCGAGAAACATCATTTTATCCACTGGGAGGTGCGTCTATGGACGAGCTGTCACTGTATGTACTGGATATCACTATGAATTCCGTGCGCGCGGGAGCGACCGAAATTTCGATCACTCTGGTGGAGGACGAAGAATGGCTCACGTTTACCGTGTCCGATAACGGCTGCGGGATGACGGAAGAGCAGGTGAAGCGTCTGGACAACCCGTTCTTTACTACGCGCACGACCCGAAAAGTCGGTCTCGGCATTCCGTTTCTCAAGATGCTCGCAGAAATGACGGAAGGGTATGTGAAGGTCACGTCCGTTTCGGAAAAGGTGAGCGAAGAACACGGTACGACGACGCAGGCAAAATTCGGCAAGAATCACATCGACTTCATTCCGATGGGTGACATCGTCGAAACGGTGAAGACGCTGATCCAGGGTTCCCCGGACGTCAACTTCACTTTCGACCACACCATGCCCGACAGAGAGGTTCACCTCTCCTGTGCGGAACTGAAGGAGATCCTCGGCGACGAGATCTCCCTCGCGGAACCGGAGATCCTTATGTGGATCGGTGAATTCCTGAACGAGCAGTATGCCGGGGCAGAAGAATAATTCCCCCGTTTTCCATTGCCAATTCTAAACAATTGAAAGGATTAATATATTATGAAGTCCATTGAAGAACTCAAGGCGATTAAGGCCAAGATGGCTGACAAGGTAGCTGTCCGCAGCTCCACCGGTGACACCCGTATCGTTGTTGGTATGGCAACCTGCGGTATCGCAGCAGGCGCACGTCCGGTACTTAACGCGTTCGTTGAAGGCGTGACTGCTGCAGGTCTCGTTGACACCGTTACCGTTACTCAGACCGGCTGCATCGGCATCTGCCAGTACGAGCCCGTTGTTGAAGTATACGAAAAGGACAAGGAAAAGGTTACTTACGTTAAGATGACCGCGGATCGTGCAAAGGAAGTTATCGAAAAGCACATCAAGGGCGGCGAAGTTGTTACTGAATACACCATCGGCGCAGCTAAGATTTAACATTTAGGAGGAATAAACTACTATGATTCGTTCACATGTACTGGTCTGCGGCGGTACCGGTTGTACATCTTCCGGCAGCCAGGCGATCCTCGCAAAGCTCGCAGAAGAACTCAAAGCCAAGGGTCTTGAAGACGAAATCAAGCTCGTACAGACCGGTTGTTTCGGTCTCTGCGCACTTGGTCCGATCATGATCGTATATCCGGAAGGCACCTTCTATTCCCAGGTTACTCCCGAAGACGTTCCGGAAATCGTAGAAGAACACCTCCTCAAGGGTCGTCTCGTTGATCGTCTCGTATACAGCGACACCGGCGACACCAAGAAGGAAGAAGACATCGCTCCTTCCCTGAACGACACCACCTTCTACAAGAAGCAGAAGAGAGTTGCTCTCCGCAACTGCGGTGTTATCAACCCCGAAAACATCGAAGAATATATCGCAAGAGACGGTTACTTCGCACTTGCTAAGGTCCTCGAAGAAATGACTCCCGATGACGTTATCAAGGTAATCAACGACTCCGGTCTCCGCGGACGCGGCGGCGGCGGCTTCCCCACCGGTCGTAAGTGGTCCTTCGCTAAGGCTTCCGTTTCTGACAAGAAGTACGTTGTATGTAATGCCGACGAAGGTGACCCGGGTGCATTCATGGACCGTTCCGTCCTCGAAGGTGACCCGCACGCTCTCATCGAAGCTATGGCTATCGCTGCATACGCTATCGGCGCTGACGAAGGTTGGGTATACGTTCGTGCAGAATATCCGATCGCAGTCAAGAGACTCCAGATGGCAATCGACCAGGCCCGTGAATACGGTCTCCTCGGAACGAACATCTTCGGTACCGGCTTCAACTTCGACCTCCACATCCGTCTCGGCGCAGGTGCGTTCGTTTGTGGTGAAGAAACCGCACTCCTTACCTCCATCGAAGGTAACCGCGGTGAACCCCGCACCCGTCCTCCGTTCCCGGCAGTCAAGGGTCTCTGGGGCAAGCCTACCATCGTAAACAACGTTGAAACCTACGCGAACATCGCGCAGATCATCCTCAACGGCGCTGAATGGTTCAACTCCATGGGTACCGAAACTTCCAAGGGTACCAAGGTATTCGCTCTCGGCGGTAAGATCACCAACACCGGTCTCGTAGAAATCCCGATGGGTACTACTCTCCGTGAAGTTGTTGAAGAAATCGGCGGCGGCGTTCCGAACGGCAAGAAGTTCAAGGCAGCTCAGACCGGTGGTCCTTCCGGCGGCTGTATCCCGGCTTCCCTCATCGACACTCCTATCGACTATGACAACCTCATCAAGATCGGTTCCATGATGGGTTCCGGCGGTCTCATCGTTATGGATGAAGACTCCTGTATGGTTGACATCGCGAAGTTCTTCCTCGAATTCACCGTTGACGAATCCTGCGGTAAGTGCGCACCGTGCCGTATCGGTACCGTTCGCCTCCTCGAAATCCTCAACAAGATCACCGACGGCAACGGCGAAATGGAAGACCTTGACAAGCTTGAAGAACTCGCAAACTACATCAAGTCCGCTTCTCTCTGTGGTCTCGGTCAGACTGCTCCGAACCCGGTTATCTCCACTCTCCGTTACTTCCGTGACGAATACATTGCTCACATCGTGGACAAGAAGTGCCCGGCAGGCGTATGTAAGAAGCTCCTCTCCTACGAAATCATCGCTGACAAGTGTAAGGGCTGTACTCTCTGCTCCAGAGTTTGTCCCGCAGGCGCAATCACCGGTAAGGTTAAGGAAGCTCACGTTATCGACAAGACGAAGTGCGTAAAGTGCGGCGCTTGTATCGAAAAGTGTAAGTTCGGTGCTATCATTAAGAAATAATTGAAAGGGTCGGAAAACTATTATGGATATGATTAAAGTTAAGATAAACGGCGTGGAATATTCCGTACCGGCTGGCATCACCGTTCTCGAAGCCTGCCAGTATGCGAATATCGACATCCCGACGCTCTGCTACCTCAAGGACATCAACGAAATCGGCGCATGCCGTCTCTGCCTTGTTGAAGTTACCGGTGCAAGAGGTCTCGTTACCGCCTGCGTATACCCGGTAAACGACGGTATGGAAATCCAGACCAATACCGCTAAGATCCGTGCTGCAAGAAAGACCAACCTCGAACTCGTTCTTTCCGCACACGAAAAGAAGTGCCTCTCCTGCATCCGTTCCACCACCTGCGAACTCCAGAAGCTCGCTCAGGAATACAAGGCTGACGAAGATCGCTTTGTATACGGTGCAAAGGACACCAAGGTTTCCCTCGACACTTCTTCCGTTTCCATCATTCGTGACAACAACAAGTGTATCCTCTGCCGCCGCTGCATCGGTGCATGTAACAACCAGGGTATCGGCGCGATCGGCGCTACCAACCGTGGTTACGACACCATGGTAGCATGCGCGTTCGAAAAGGACCTCGCAGAAACCTCCTGTATCAACTGTGGTCAGTGTATCAACGCATGTCCCGTTGGCGCACTTTATGAAAAGGACGACACCCAGAAGATCCTCGACGCGATCGGCGATCCCACCAAGCACGTTGCGATCTGCTGCGCACCTTCCGTACGCACCGCGATCGGCGAATGCTTCGGCTACGAACCCGGCACCGACACCGAAGGTCAGATGGTTGCAGCGCTCAAGAAGCTCGGCTTCGACGGCGTATACGACATGAACTTCACCGCAGACCTTACCATCATGGAAGAAGCTACCGAATTCCTCGGCAGAGTCAAGAACGGTGGTCCGCTCCCGCTCATCACCTCCTGTTCTCCCGGTTGGGTTAAGTACTGCGAACACTACTTCCCGGAAATGACCGAAAATCTTTCCACCTGCAAGTCTCCTCAGCAGATGTTCGGCGCAATGTACAAGACCTACTTCGCAGAAAAGCTCGGTCTCGATCCCAAGAACATCGTATTCGTATCCGCTATTCCGTGTACCGCTAAGAAGTTCGAAGTTTCCCGTCCGGGTCAGGACGTAGACGGTGTTCCGGGTGTTGACATCGCTGTTACCACTCGTGAACTCGGCAGAATGATCGAACAGGCCGGCATCAAGTTCCGTGAACTTGCTGACGAAAAGTTCGACCAGCCGATCGACGTTGGTTCCGGTGCAGGCGCGATCTTCGGTGCTACCGGTGGTGTTATGGAAGCTGCTCTCCGTACCGCTGCAGAAGTTATCGAAGGCAAGCCGCTTGAAAAGCTCGAATTCGAAGACGTTCGTGGTACCGAAGGTATCAAGTTCGCTGCATACAAGCTCGGCGATATCGAACTCAAGGTTGCTGTTGCTTCCGGCACCGCTAACGCGAACAAGCTTCTCAAGGGTGTTCAGGACGGTACTTACGACGTTCAGTTCATCGAAATCATGGCTTGTCCCGGCGGCTGCGTAAACGGCGGTGGTCAGCCCATCCAGCCCGCATCCGTTCGCAACACCATCGACCTCCGCAAGGTTCGTGCGTCCATCCTGTACAAGGCTGACTCCGAAAAGCTCGAATACAGAAAGTCCCACGAAAACCCGATCGTTAAGAAGGTTTACGAAGAATTCCTCGGCGAACCCAACTCCCACAAGGCTCACGAACTTCTTCACACCCACTACATCAAGCGCGGTCTGTAATTCTTTAAGACTCTCTTTTATGGGGGGATCCGTTCTGGATCCCCCTGTCTTTTTGTTTGTGCAGGTTGTTTGGAAAGGGGAGACGGGGGAACGGTCGCTTTCTTGAAAGAAAGCTCCGCAAAGAACTTTAATCTGTTGTAGCCGGTTTTTGTATCCTATATGATGGAGTTTTAGCGGGATTTTGGATGGGTTTGTGCGCAGCCATTTAGTTTGTCCCAGCTGACAAAATGGGAGCGATCCAATTTCTGAGAAAGGGTGGAGACGGAAGTCAGGGACCACCGAGACCCTGACTTCCCACGCCATATAGGCTAACCTCAATATAGTGCAAAGGAGAGAAATACTTCTACATTTTGTCAGTGCCCGCTCGGCTTGGCTGTCGCCGTCCTCGCTTCTGTCAGTTCTGTCGGCTGACAT
>JAFQFS010000134.1 GCA_017398585.1 Clostridia bacterium | reverse complement strand
TGGGGAAAACTTTTTTCCAAAAAAGTTTTCCCCGAGAACTGAATTCTTTTATGATAATTCTCCGCGTTTGCGTCTGAGGATATCCTCGAGGGTGGCGGAGGAATTTCCGTTTTTCTGTGTCTCCTTCCGCAGCGAACGGACGAAGGTGTCGTAGGTCGTTTCGCTGTTGTCGGAGAGTTCGTTGCGCCCGGCGACCATTTCCGATGCGCGGGAGACTTCATCGAACGTAAAGTCTTCGCCGAGGATGCCGAGGGAGAAATGGTCTCCCGCTTCCGTGACCTTTTCGTACAGGCGTCTGCCGAGGGACGTTGTGAAATCCTCTGCGGAGAGAGCCTGTCCGTCCACGGTCCGGCGGATATACTCCGGATGAATGAACAGGATCCCGAGAAGGGACTCCTCGATCCGTGCGGCTTTCGGCTGTTTCGCATAGTCGGGATTGACCCGGTCGGCGATGCCGGAGGTAACGCGGATCAGTTCGCCGCGCCGCTTTTTGTCGTTTTCCTTTGCGAGACGGCGCATGCGCGAATTCACATCGTTTTCCAGACTTTTCCGGTCGACCGCATACGATTTCGCGGCACGTTCGATATAAATATCCCTCTCGACGGAGGAATGTATTCCGGCGATGTACGTGCAAATTTCGGACAGTGCGCGTATCTTTTCCGCGTCGTTCGCAAGGTCGTATTTCGCCGCCGTATTGGCCAGAACATAGTCAAATTTCGACCGGCTTTCCTCGATCAGGGAACGGAACTTTTCTTTTCCGAATTTTTTTATGTACTCGTCGGGGTCCTTCGCACCTTCCATGTGCAGGACTTTGGTCTCAAGTCCCGCCTTTTCGAGAAGGTCGATGGCACGCGAGGTCGCCTTCTGTCCGGCTTCGTCGCTGTCGTAGGAGATGATCACCTTTCCGGTGTACTTCTTCAGCGTGCGTGCCTGATCGTCCGTCAGAGCGGTACCCAGCGTCGCGACCGCCATGCCGAATCCGGCATCGTGGAGCGCGATGACGTCCATGTAGCCTTCGCACAGGATCATGTACCCGGCGTCGGTGTTCTTCGCGTAGTTGAGCGCAAACAGATTGCGGCTTTTCTTGAACGCGGGCGTGTCCGAGGTATTGAGGTACTTCGGCTTGGTGTCGTCGAGCACGCGTCCGCCGAACGCGATGACATTTCCCGACACGTCAATGATCGGGAACATAACCCGTCCGCGGAAGTAGTCGTAGTAACCGCGCTCACTCTTTCCGGCAAAGTACGCGGTCTGGATCTCGTGCGGCTTGAAGCCGAGCGAGGTCAGGTGCTTCAGCATCTGATTGCCCGACGGCGGCGAATAACCGAGCCCGAACCGCTTGATCGCCATCATGCTCAGACCGCGGTCTACGAAATACCGCCGTCCCGCCGCGCCGATGTTGTCGTCATAGAGCATTTTCCGGTAGAATTTCGCGGCTTCCAGATTCATCTGAAGGACACGGGTACGCGTTACTCCGTCGTCGCGCTGCTTGTCTCCGAACTCCGGCAGGGTGATCCCCGCGCGTTTTGCGAGGGTCTCAACAGCTGCCACATAGTCGAGGTTTTCCGTGCGCATGACGAAACTGATGACGTCGCCGCCCGCCCCGCAGCCGAAGCAGTAGAAACTCTGTGTCTCGGGATACACGGTAAACGACGGCGTTTTTTCGCTGTGGAACGGACAGAGCCCCTTGAGATTCGATCCGGCCCTTTTAAGCGAAACATAGGAGGAAATCACGCTTTCAATGTCACAACGATACCGGATGTCTTCGATTACGTTAGCGGGTATCATGCGCGTTTCCTCCTTCCTTTGTCTGATTTTCTGCGGCTTGAAATCGCCACATTATATAATATACGCAGTTTTTTGCTTTTTTTCTTTTTTCGACGCTTTATTTTACTCCATAGTGTCAGCGGAATGGTGTAAACTGCAGAAAAAACCAGGTTTTCTTAGCGGCCCCTTCCGGGAGGGGGCTGTCCTGGAGGACGGAACGTCCTCCCAGGGACTGAGGGAGAACGCGTCATGAACGATTTGAATCTCTGCCGAAGGCATGCGGCTGTGGTTTTTTCTTCAACTACAAAATATAGCGACTCAAATTTATAGTACCGCATTCTCCTTCCGACGGCTTCGCCGCCACCTTCCTCCCGGAGGAAGGCTTTTCAAGACAACCTCATTTCCTCTTAAGTTGACAGCATTGCCTCCGAAGACCGTACCGGTCTTCATGGGAGCCTTTCTGCCGGCACTGCGGTTTATTTTACTCTGGATGCCCGTTCTTCGTAGCCGAGAACGGTAAACTTCCCTTTTCCGTAGGTCATTTCCGATACGGTCACCGCAACTTCTTCGGCACGCGCCGCTTCGATCGCACAGAGAACCGTCACGTTTTCACCGAAATCGCAGTGGTCTTCCGACGCGCCGAGCTTGGCAAGCGCGACCGTCAGACGCTGATAATCGGAATATGTCACAACAATCCGCATGACCGCATACTGCTCGAACACAGCCATTCCCGCCGCGTCGATGGCAATCTTCGCCGCCGAACTGTAGGCGCGCACCAGACCGCCCGCACCGAGCAGGATCCCGCCGAAATACCGCGTCACGACCACACAGAGGTCACAGGCACCGGACATTTTGACAACATTCAGCACCGGCATGCCCGCCGTTCCCTGAGGCTCGCCATCATCGTAATACCGCGCCAGTGCACCATCGTTCAGCATGTAGGCGTAGACGTTGTGTGTCGCGTCGTGGTATTCCTTCCGCTTGGCTTCAATGAACATCCGCGCCTCTTCCTCGCTGCGCACGGGAGCCGCATGTCCGATGAAGATCGATTTGCGCTCCTCCATCTCACAGGAAACGTTGCTCGCGAGGGTCACACGTTTTTTGAGGACCACTTCGGGGGATTTGGCTTTGTTCTCTTTGTTATCCTTATTATCCTTTTTTTTCATACCATTCCAATCGTTCCAATCATTCTTCGACAATATACTTTCTTATCTTTGCATACAGCTTGTCGTCCACCACGCAGCGGACAAGGATGCCGTCCTCGAGATATTCCATTTCGATGTCGTCCGCGTCCTTGTAAAGAAGTCCTGTGACCGCGCCGTCCTGCGGCGGGATTTTCAGCGTGACGCGGTGCTTGCCGTCTGCCGCAATCCGTTCGATCGTGGAGACAAGCGCATCGCAGCCCGCACCGGTGACTGCGGAAATGAACACCACTTCGGTATTTGTGCCGGACGCAAGGGATTTCATATGGATGAGCGCATCGCGGTCGGCACAGATGTCGCACTTGTTGAACACATAAACCGTCGGTTTTCCGGCGGCGCCGAGCTCTTCGAGCAGGTCGGACGTGACCTGCGTCTGCGCGATGAATTCCGGATCGGAAGAGTCGATAACAATCAGAAGGATGTCGGAATACACCGCTTCGTCAAGGGTCGATTTGAACGCTTTGATGAGATGATGCGGCAGGTTGCGGATGAAGCCGACCGTGTCGGTCAGGAGCAGCTTCGTGCCGTTCGGCGTGGTAAACTGACGTGTCGTCGGGTCGAGGGTCGCGAACAGCTTGTTTTCCGCGAGAATGCCCGCACCGGTGAGGTAATTGAGCAGCGTGCTCTTGCCGGCATTGGTGTAGCCGACGATGCCGCACTTGGTCAGACCGGATTTGTCGCGCTGACGGCGCATGACAAGACGGTTCTGCTCGACCTTGCGGAGTTCTTCTTCGAGAGAAGCGATTTTTTCCTTCACGCGGCGGCGGTCGATCTCGAGCTTCGTTTCCCCGGGACCTCTCGCGCCGACGGAACCGGACGATGCCGTACCGCCCTGACGTGAAAGTTCCTTCCCGCGTCCGGTGAGACGGGGGGAGGTGTAACGGAGCTGCGCCAGTTCGACCTGCAGACGACCTTCGCTCGTCCGCGCATGGTCGGCAAAAATGTCGAGGATCAGCATGCTGCGGTCGATGACCGTCACTTCCGCGTCGATGTCGTCCTCGATCGCTTTGATCTGGGACGGCGTCAGTTCGCGGTCAAAAATGACGAGGGACGCGCCCTGCGTCTGACAGAGTTCGGATAACTCCTTCACCTTCCCGCTGCCGATAACTGTCCGCACATCGGGCGTTTCGCGTGCCTGCGTCACAATCCCGACACACTCACAGTCCGCCGTATCGCAGAGCCGCTCCAGTTCACCGAGCGAGACAAGACACTCCCGCTCGCCGTTCTGCGGATGGATCGCACAAAGAATGACTTTCTGTTTTTCTTCCATAGCAGGTGAGTTTCTCGGGGAAAACTTTTTTGAAAAAAAGTTTTCCCCGAACCCCTTTCAAAAAACTTTATATATAAAAAACAATCAACTATAATATCAGTAAAACGTCCGATCTGTAAACCCAACGCCACCATATCTCCCGCGGTTAGCCTATATCTGCGCAACCCTTACACCAGTATGTGCGTGTCGGTGGTATTCTTCACTGCCCGACTGCAAGAACGGAGGTGTCCAGAGGACACTCCGAGTTCGCTTCGCGAACTCGTCTGGTCGGGGTGATTCACAAGAGGGCTCCGACCGAGTCCTCTTGTGCGCCGCCACGCGCAGTGGCATAAAATCGAAGAAAAACGACCGTAGGGAGTTTTTCCACCTTATAAATCCAAACGAACGGTTTGGTATTCTCACCCAAAGAGAAGCTCAGGTTCGGAGCGGAGAACAGAAAAAGCCGGACAGGACAAAAGCATCGCTTCGCTGTCCTGTCCGACGGTTCTGCTCGGACAATTCGCCGGCATTTCTGCCGCGCAAATTTATTTTGGCACTTATCTGTTGCCTCTCTGTTCGAGACGCTTCTTGAACTTGTCAACACGTCCGCCAGCGTCAACAAACTTCTGCTTACCGGTGAAGAAAGGATGGCACTTGGAGCAAATGTCCACGCGAAGCTCACCGTTTGCATCACCCTTGGTTGTACGAGTGGTTACAGTTTCACCACAAGCGCAGCGGATGACTACTTCTTCATACTTAGGATGGATTCCAGTTTTCATTGTTTTCACCTCTGTTACAGATACTCACGTAGAACAGATTATATCACACCATCCGATAAATTGCAATAGGTTTTCCAAAAAATTTTTCAATATTTTCAAAAGAGTTTTCCACAGTTTTTTGTTCATTTCGTGAATACGATCTGCTCCGGACGCTGGTTGCGGTATACCTCCGCACAGACTTCCCTGCCTGCCGCAAGTTCATCGAAGATCCGCGCGGTATCCGCCGCGTTCTCCACGGTTCGTCCGTCCACAGAGCGGATCACATCCGACATCCGGAATCCGTACGCGGAAAACCGTGAATCGAACGGTACCCGCAAAATCATTGCACCGCACCTGTCCGGAAGTCCCGCCGCCGACTGCATCCCGTCTCCGGTGATATCCGCAAGCAATATCCCGCCGTATTCCAGCGTGTGCATGTCCGTTCCCGCTGCAATGTACACGAACGGCGGCGGATTCGGCTTGTCCGCACGACCGAAATCGGCGTCGGACATCGGGAAGTTCACAAACCCCTTCGCAAGGATCTCCGAGCCCTCTCCGACTGTGTAGTCGTTCGTGGACGGGAACGCAAACATCGGGTCGCATACTGCACTGTCCCGGTCCTGTTCCGGAATTCCCGTGACCGGCGCACCGCCGTTCCAGTAGAAGTTGTTCACGATCGCCGTGGTGTTTCCTTCGTTCAGGCAGACCGAATTGAACGGCTTGCTGTTCACGACCAGATTGTTTGCGAATACGTCACTGTTCAGCGCGTAGCTGACGTGCACCTCAAACGGACAGCCGATCAGGATGTTGTTGTACACCAGACGGTCGAAGCCTTCGCGCGTCTTGATCCCGGCACCGAGGCAGAGGTTATTATAGATTTCGTAATTCGTCGAACCGTCGTCGAGGTCGATGCCGAACGCATGGAGCGCGTGGATACGGTTGTGACGGATGACCGTCGTATGAAGCGCGTCCAGACGCGCGAACGCACGTTTGCGGACGCCGTTCTTCCCCATTGTATCAAAATAGTCAAGCGACCAGAAGCGGTCCCGTCCCCACGAATTGAACGGACCGTGGTCACCGGTCTCACGCACGCAGTCGAAAATGTCGTTGTCCTCGATGAAGTGACCGCCGAACGTCCCGTCGCTGATGTTCACGCCGGCGCGCGGCATCCGGTGGACGGTATTCCCACGGACAGTGACGTGTTCCGCAATGGAGATACAGACACCGGCGGACTGTTTTTCCAGTGTACCGCAGTCGGTGAAATAACAGTTCTGCACGACCACATCCTTCACGTATTCGTCGTTTGCGGGACCGGGAGTGTAGTCGGAGATCGTCGTTTTGTGGTGATCGCCGTCCCATTCGGATGGGTCACGGGCGGCGGAAGCGTTCCCGCAGAGGAGTACACCGCTGGCACCGATGCCGTCGAACTCGCAGTCCTCGATGAGCGAATCCCGGTGATATCCGGAGAACATGACCGCGTTCCCGCCGAGATCCGTGAAGTGACAGCCGCGGATCGTGATATGTTCCGCGTTTTCCGCGAAAATCGCGCCGGTGCGCTGGATCGCCCAGTCACCGCGCAGCGGGCGTTCGTGCGGAACGGTGAACATCGTACGGGAAGTACCGGAGAACGTGAGGTTTTCAAACGTGATGTTTTTCGCACCGGTCAGACGGAACAACTCCTCCGTGCCGGAAATCTCAAACGTCATACCGGAGGGATCCGCACCGTCGGCGGGATAATAATAGAGGATGCCTTCCGCACGGTCGTAGTACCATTCGTGTTCGCTGTCCAGTTCCTCGAAGATGTTCTCGACCATCACAGCTTCCGCGTTCATCCCGCTGCCGCGGTTGTTGTTGCCGACCCATTCGTATGTCAGCTCACCGGACGGCGTTTTTCCCGTGATGCGGTAGGAATTTCCGCCCCAGTGCGCGGAATGGAGGGCGCGGATGAAGCCGCCGGCAGGATTCTTCCAGCAGGCGATCCGTTCAGGGGACAGCGCGTCGGGGCTGCTGCCGTTCAGGACGGCGCCGTCGCGGTAGTCCGGATACCGGCAGAGGATCTGGCGGACGCCGTCCGCGCGGAGCGTGTCAAACGAACGTCCGGCACCGATGCAGGCTTTCCAGATGGTATCGGTATGCCGTTCCCACACCGGAGCGATCCGTTCACCGGCGGCAATGCGGACGTCTCCTTCGCCGACAAACGCGATGTTCTGCGGATCATCCGCTGTCAGTATGACCGGTTCGTTAAGGAGATATTCGCCGGATGTGAAGCGGAGTTCCGCCGCATCTGTGCCGCATGCGTGCAGGAGACGGAGTGCGTCCGTAAAATTAATCGGAGATACGGAAAGGATGGTCTTTTCCATGGTGTCACCTCGGAAATGGATTTTTTTGAATTAAATGAAAAACTATAAGCTGAAGGTAAAATCAGGTTGTCTAAATTGCCTTCCTTGGAAGACCGTTCCGGTCTTCAGAGGAAGGGGGACCACGAAGTGGTGGAAGGAGAATGCGTCACAAGGGATTTGAGTCGCTGTATTTTGTAGTTGATGTAAAATATTACAGCCGCATGCCTTCGGCAGAATACCAAATCGGCAGTGACGCATTCTCCCTCAGTCACTTCGTGACAGCTCCCATGAAGACCGTTCCGGTCTTCGGAGGGAGCCTTACTTGCGTCCAACGCCCCTTCACCGCCGTGTGAACGGTCAGTGACTCCGGAATACGCGTATTTCGCGTATTCGCGTACACCGCTTTTTTTCTTCATTATACCACAAAATAAAGAAAAACCACACTGTCCGTGTGATTTTCTTCATGATTTCTTTCGTTTTATCCGTATTTCCGCCGCACAGAACAGCGCGCATCCGACGGCGTAGCACACCAGATCCACAGTCGAAAACGTACTTCCGAGGAGAATCCGGAAAAACGCGATATCGCCGAATCCCATCCGCGAGACGAAATCGAAGTACTGCCCGATCTCCACCGCTGCCGCAAACAGGAACACCCACAGGGGAAGCAGACGTACGCCCGTCGGGAAGAAGATCCGCAGAAAACAGCAGATCAGCACCGTGACAAGGATATCCCCGCCGTACGGACGGATAAATGCATCCCGTACGAACAGGGCGATGAACAGTTCGACGAGAAAAATCCCAAGAAAACACAGGGCATAGAAAACGCACGGACGGTTCCGGTACAGGTTCATGGCATTCCTCCGTTGGTTCACGTGAATATGAAAAAAGCCGGCACACCTTGCGGTATCCCGACATTTTTTCGTTATCTGAGTGACAAGACTTGAACTTGCGGCCTCTACCACCCCAAGGTAGCGCGCTCCCAACTGCGCCACACCCAGATGCTATTCCCTGACAGCCCCTATATTATAGCACCGGCATTTTAATTTGTCAACCCCTTTTTAAAACTTTTTTCAAAAATTTTCGATTTTTTTATTTTTGCCTTTCCGGGGGCATTTCCGGCGCTTCCCGGGAAATATGCACCGCCGCCCGCATACGACAGAATAACGCCGCATATGTGATATATAATCAACAGTAAGGGGGGATCGCTATCACCGTCTACGCGGACATTCTGTTTCTCATCAACTTCAGTATGGACGTACTCACGCTTGTCCTCACCGGAAAACTGACGTCCGAAAAATTGTCCCGTCCACGCACGGTACTGTCCGCCGCACTCGGCGGTCTGATCGGGACAGCGGCGATGTTTCTTCTCGACGGAATCCCGTTTGTCGTCTGCGGACTGTTCACCGCCGTTCTCATGACCCGTACCGCATTCGGAACCTGCCGGGGCATTCTCCCCCTCCTGCGGAACAGCGTGATCCTGTGGGGCACGGGAACGCTTCTCGGAGGGCTCATGACGTCGATCCTCTCCCTCGGCGATGCGGTTCATACCGGCGGCGGGGACGAACGGTTTCTGCCGGTCTTTCTGCTCTGCTTTGCCGTATCATCGCTTGTCGTACGGCTCATGGGACATCGTTCCGCAAAAACATCCGCCGAAATATCGCTGACGGCATGCGGCTGCACGGTGACGTTTTCCGCACTGTGCGACTCCGGCTGTCTGCTGACGGAACCGATCTCGGGGATGCCGGTGATCGTTGCGGCGGAGAAATCACTCGGGAGCCTTGCTGCGATGCTTGACACGGAACGTCCTTCCCTGCGTCTGCGGATGATCCCGGCGGAGGGGGTCTGCGGGCACCGGCTTTTGCGGGGATTTGTGCCGGAGAACGTGAGTGTGAACGGGCGGGAAGTTTCCGCCGTGATTGCATGTGGCAGCGGGACGGACTGCGGAGGATTCGGCGGGATTGTTCCCGCGAAACTGGTACATTAACTGAACAAAAACACAGGAGGTAGTGTCATAATGATTGTTTCTGCAGCAAATCAGGGGATTCTGGATGCGTTCTGCGAATTCAAAGCGACGGTAGGGCGCATGATGCTTGCGTTTCTCGGGGAAGGCGGGACGTACTACATAAACGGAGCGGACGTACTCCCGCCGCCGCTGACGGCGGAGGAGGAAAGCGCCGTACTGGCGCGGTTTGAAGAGGACCGCAGTCTCGCAGATGTGCTGATCCGGCACAATCTCCGGCTGGTGGTTTACATTGCGAAAAAATTCGAGGGGACAGGCACAGGGATTGAAGATCTGATCTCCATCGGGACGATCGGTCTGATCAAAGCGATCAACACATACAAGACGGACCGCGGGATCAAGCTGGCGACGTACGCATCGCGGTGCATCGAGAACGAGATCCTGATGTACATCCGTAAGAATGCATCGCACAAGGGGGATGTTTCGATTGACGAACCACTGAACACGGACTGGGACGGGAACGAGCTGCTTTTGTCAGACGTTCTGGATTCCGGCGAAGGTCCGATTGGTCAGGAGATGGAGAAATCCGAAGACGAGCGGACGATCCGCGAAGCGGTAGCGGGGCTGGAACCGCGGGAGCGGGAGATCATCGAGCTGCGCTACGGGCTCGGCGGACGCCGCGAGATGACGCAGAAGGAGGTTGCGGAACGTCTCGGGATCTCGCAGTCGTACATCTCACGTCTGGAGAAGCGGATCATCAGCCGGCTCCGGAAGCAGATCGCCCGGAGGGTGTAGGGGTGGCTTACAGCCGGTTGGGGATACCAAACCGTTCGTTTGGATTAATAGGAAGAAAAACGCCCTTCGGGCGTTTTTCAAATTTTATGCCCCTACGCGGGACGGCGGATTACAGGACGTCTGCGAGTGCAGACCGGACATTGTCCTGCGCGGACGGCGCCCAAGAGGGCGAGTCGTCGCCCTCTTGTGAATCACCCCGACCAAGAGAAGGGGAAGGGTCCCCTTCTCTGGACTCTACCCCTCGGACGTAGCGCTAACCGCGGGGGCTGAGGTTTTCGTCCGGCTTCTCGCCGGAAGTTTGGCTTTTTCCGCGGTTAGCCTATATCTGCGCAACCCTTACACCGTTTGTGCGTGTCGATGGTTGTCTCAACTACTCAGCTTCAAGAACGCAGAGGTGTCCAGAGGACACTTCCTCTGGTCGTGGAGAGTCAAGAGAGGACCGCGACCGGTCCTCTTTTGCGCCGCCCCGCGCAGGGGCATAAAATTTAAAAAACGCCCGCAGGGCGTTTTTCTTCCTTCTTGACTTCAGGAATAGCAAATGTTATAATGAAAGAAAAAACGCTAGGAGATTCCAATATGAAACTCAGATTCCCCGACCGGTATACGATCTATACCGAATCCGATCCCGGGCAGATCACCTGCGCGTATGAACCGGATATCACGCTCAGCGATATCCGCCTGTCCGTGGACGAAAACGCGGATGCCCTTACCCTCCGTGTCACGGCGGATACCACTCCCCTCAAGTATATCCGGCTCCGCTGGAACTTCACCGATGAAGAAAAACGCAGTGACAGCTTCCGCATCCTCGGCGATGACTTCGAACGCGGCTACTCCAACCTTCGTTTCGCAGGCATCGAACCCGAACGCACCATGCCGTGGTATATGCTTGTCTCGAACGGCTCCGACCGCTGCCCCGACGTGAACGGACGCTTCACAGAAGGCTTCGGCGTGCGCGTGCAGTGCTCCGCGATCGTCACATGGCAGTACGATGCTGCAGGCATCTCCATGTGGGCGGACATCCGCAACGGCGGTTCCGGCGTCCTTCTCGGCGGACGTACCCTCAAGGTCTGCGACATCGTCTTCGGCGAATACCGCGATATGACCGCCTTTGACGCGGGACGCGCCTTCTGCCGTCTCATGTGTCCCGAAACCAAGACCGCCGGACACAAGGTTTACGGCTCCAATAACTGGTATTATGCATACGGAAAGAGTTCTCACGAAGAAATTCTCGCAGACACGAAGATCGTTGCCGATCAGTGCGAGGGACTCGAAAACATCCCGTACATGGTCATCGACGACGGCTGGCAGAAGTACAGCTGTGACGCGCCGTGGACGGTGGGCAACGAACGTTTCCCGGACATGAAGAAGCTGGCGGATGAAATGCGTGCGCTCGGCGTCCGTCCGGGCATCTGGATCCGCTACCTCATCGACGGACACCGGGAAATTCCGGAAGCGAAGCCGGAATGGCGCATGCCGACGGAAGACGCGTGTCTTGACCCATCGCATCCGGAAGTCATTGACTATGTGAAGCGGATCACAAAGATGCTCCGTGAATGGGGCTACGACCTCATCAAGCACGACTATTCGACCCGCGACGTTTTCGGACGATACGGCAACTCGATGCGCACGCAGATGACGCCGGACGGCTGGCACTTCTATGACCGAACCCGCACTTCGGCGGAAATCATCGTGGACTTCTACCGCGCGGTACGGGAAGCGGCGGGCGACGACTGTGTGATCATCGGCTGCAACACGATCTCGCATCTCTGTGCGGGCATGTACGAGCTGAACCGCACCGGCGACGACACAAGCGGTTTCGACTGGTCGAGAACGCGCTGCATGGGTGTGAACACGCTTGCGTTCCGTCTGATCCAGAACGGCATATTCTACATGGCAGATGCGGATTGTGTGGGCATTACAGGAGCGATTCCGTGGTCACTGAATCGTCTCTGGCTGGACGCACTGGCGAGAAGCGGCTCCCCGCTGTTTGTTTCCTGCAAGCCGGGGGTACTGAACGCCGACGAGCTGGACGAGCTGAAGGCAGCGTGGGCGGTCAACTCGGTACAGCGGAACGAAACCCGTCCGCTCGACTGGATGGAAAACGAATATCCGGAAGTCTGGCTCATCGACGGCGAAGAGGTTCGCTACAACTGGTACGAAGACGACGGGATTGTGTCGTTCAATCCTAATCGGAAGTGATGGGGAATACCAAACTGTTCGTTTGGATTAATAGGAAGAAAAACGCCCTTCGGGCGTTTTTCAAATTTTATGCCCCTACGCGGGGCGGCGCACAAGAGGACCGGTCGCGGCCCTCTTGTGAATCACCCCGACCAGAGGAAGTGTCCTCTGGACACCTCTCGTTTCTGAAGCTGAACAATCAAGAAATAACTCGACACGCACAATCGGTACAAGGGTTGCGCAGATATAGGCTAACCGCAAAATAAATTTATGCTTACGGCGTGAAGCCGGACGAAAAACTCAGCCCCCCGCGGTTAGCGCTACGTCCGAGGGGTAGAGTCCAGAGGAGGGGACCCTTCCCCTCCTCTTGGTCGGGGTGATTCACAAGAGGGCGACGACTCGCCCTCTTGTGCGCCGTCCGCGTAGGACAATGTCCGGTCTGCACTCGCAGACGTCCTGTAATCCGCCGTCCCGCGTAGGGACATAGAAATTGAAAAACGCCCGCAGGGCGTTTTTCTTCCTTTCTCACAGACCGGCAACAATCCTCTGCAGTCCGGCGGATTTCGCAAAAATATCCTCCGCCAGACGAAGCTGGTTCCGCGCGCGGACAAGATTGTGCTCCGGATAGTCCACCCGGAAGTAGACATCCCCGCTGAGATAGTCGTCGAGAAACCGCGACGCCAGCTCCACCGTGATGCTGAACGTCCCGCGTACCATGTTGTCCAGTTCGTCCCGCGTCAGACTGTCCCGTACCTTCCCGATGAATCCCTCCGCAAACGCCGTGAACCGTTCCTCGTCAAACGAAACCTTCGACAGATCCGGTTCATCCTCTGCCGCCGTGTTCGCCAGATACCGCACGGCATCTCCGAAATCGTACATCGTCATGCCCGGCATCACCGTGTCAAGGTCAACCACCGTCAGCGGACGGAGTGTCTCACGGTCGAAAAGGACGTTGTTCGCCTTGGTGTCGTTGTGCGTCACGCGGATCGGAAATTCCCCAGCGGCGTACCGGTCGCTGAGGACACATGCTTCCTTATAATACATCCGCAGGCGGCTGAGCACCGGCGCCGACTCGAAAATACGCGTATTTCGCGTATCCGCGTATCCTGCCGCATGCGCAAACAGGGTGTCCATCCGCTTCCGCGTGTTGTGGAAGTCCGGGATGGTCTCGTGGAGAACCGAGCCGTCGAAATCCGCCAGCTGAAGCTGGAATTCCCCGAACGCCTCTCCCGTCCCGCGAAGGATTCCGCGGTCGCCGCAGGACGGAGCGGCAGCGGAATCAATGAAATTCATGACGCGCCAGAAGCCGCCGTCCCGGTCGTACGCATAATTCTCGCCGGTATCCGTGTGGTGGAAGTGCAGGCAGGGACGGTCCCCGCATTTGTTCCGGATGTGCGTGGTCACGCGGTCGATGTTTTCCATGATCTCCTCCGGATGCCGGAAAACGTTCGTGTTGACGTTCTGGAACACATAGGATTTCGTTCCGCCGTCGTGGGTGCAGGTGACCTTGTATGTCCGGTTGATGTTGCCGTTTTTGATGACTTCGTATGTGGACAGGGTTCCGGGGAGACGGAAACGTCTGCCGATTTCACGGAGAGTTTCTTGCATGATGTACTCCTTTGTCTCGTAAACTCATTCCATTTTATGCGGCGGGGACGGATTTGTTGACGGAGGATACACGAATACGCGAAATACACGTATTTCTGAGCTGCTGACTGTTCACTCACACGGCGGTGCAGGGGAAGAAGGAATTTGGATGAACGCACGTAAGAGGCTCCCTCCGGGAGGGAGCTGTCACGAAGTGACTGAGGGAGAACGCGGTACTGACGATTTGGTATTCTGCCGAAGGCATGCGGCTGTGTTTTTTTCTTCAACTACAAAATATGGCGATTCAAATTTATAGTAACGCGTTCTCCCTCATTCCCTCTGGGACAGCCCCCTCCCGGAGAGGATCTTTTACGTTCTCCTATACTCAAAGTCCTCCTCATCGCCGGTGATCGAACGGTCACCGACTCAAAAATACGCGTATTTCGCGTATCCTGCGTACTCCTTGACAAAGAACCGGTTCTCTGGTAAAATAATCCCAACGACACGAATACGCGAAATACGCGTGTTCCGGAGTCACTAACGATTCACAGAACAGAAAAGGAGCAACTACCATGACATCCAAGGAAATCATCCGCCGTCTTGTCGCGCACGATGCACCGCCCCGCTTCGGCTACGACTTTCACGGTCTCTCCGACTTCACCCACGTCGGTTCACGCCGCTACATCAACGTCCCTGCCAATCCGTACGACGCATGGGGCGATTATCCCGAGCTGAAGGCGCTCACCGGCTTCAACGGCGAAGTCCGCCGCGACATCTACGGCAACATCTACGGCCGCTTCAACGGTAAGACAAAGGGCGAATGCATCCGAGGCGCGATCGAGGACTGGGAGGACTACGTCTATCCGCTCCCGGAATTCGATCCGAACCACCGCGAAGCTCTGCTGAAGCACAACCTCGGGGAACACGAAAAATACGTTCTCACGAGCGGCAGTTCCCTCTTCTCCGTTCTCCGCGACGCCCGTCTGATGAGCAACGCGCTCGCCGACACGATCACGGATCCCGACGCGGTCTTCGCTTTCGTCGACATGCTTGCCGACCACGAAGTCGCGGTCATCAAGAGCATCGCGGGATGCGGCATTGACGGCTGGTTCATGGGCGACGACTGGGGCACACAGGACCGCACGTTCATTTCGCCTGCGTCCTTCCGCGAGCTGTTCAAGCCTGCGTACAAGAAGGTCGCGGACGCGGCACACGAAGCGGGAATGAGCGTCTTCCTGCACTCCTGCGGCTATATCCACGCATTTATGGACGATTTCATCGACGCGGGCATTGACGTTTTCCAGTTCGACCAGCCGGACGCGTATCCGTCCGAGGTACTGGCATCGGAATTCGGCAGCCGCGCAGTATTCCACTCGCCGGTGGACATTCAGAAGGTACTTCCGACGGGCGACCGCGAATTCATCGAACGCCGTGCGAAGGAAATGTGCGATTTATTCTGCGGCGTCGGCGGCGGCTGGATTGCGAAGGACTACCCGACCTACCACGACATCGGCGTTGACGTCGAATGGGCGAAATGGGCGAGAGATGTGATTACTGCCAATTCTGCGATCGGCTGAGGGATGTCCAAACCGCACGTTTGGGGAATAAGGAAGGAACCGCCGCGGCGGTTCCGGAATTTTATGTGCCTGCGCGGCACGGCGCACAAGAGGTCTTCGCGCGGGACCTCTTTTGAATCACCCGCGCCAAAGGAGGGGAAGAATCCCCTCCTCTGGACTCTTCCCCTCGGATTATGCGCTAACCGCGGGGGCTAGGTTTTACGTCCGGCTTCTCGCCGGAAGCATAAATCTGTTTTGCGGTTAGCCTATATCTACTCAACCCTTACACCGGCAGGTGCGTATCGGTGGTTGTCTCAACTATCCAGCTTCAGAAACGAGAGGTGTCCAGAGGACACTTCCTCTGGTCGGGGTGATTCACAAGAGGGCGACGACCTGAGACACGAAGTGTCTCGTGCCCTCATTGTGCGCCGTCCGCGCAGGACAACGTCCGGTCTGCACTCGCAGACATTCAACAAAATAAACTTAAAATTCAAGATAAACCAAATGAAGAAAAAACACGAGCTGACCCTCGTCAGCCTGCTCTACATGCTGCTCGTCATCTTCATCCACGCCGCATCCGAATGCGTCACGGGCTTCCGCACCGACAGCTTCCCCTTCGCCGTGATGTGTTCCGCGCACCGGCTGTCCTCGTACGTCGTGCAGGGATTTCTCTTCCTCTCCGGCGTCAAGCTCTTTCTCCCCCGCCGGGATGCGGCGTTCTCCTATCCGAAATTTTACCTCTCGCGGGTGAAACGCGTCGTACTGCCCTACCTGTTCGTCTTCGCGCTCTTCTGCGTCTACTTCGTCGCCGAAGGCCGGCTCGCCCTCGACCTGCCGTATTTTCTCCGCGAATGTCTCACTGGCGGGCTGGTCGGACATTTCTACTACGTCGCGATCATGTGCCAGTTCTACCTGCTCATCCCGATCTGGCGCTTCGCCGCCGACCGGTGCAGCCCCGCGCTGACCGTGTTTGTCTCGCTCATGACCATGCTCATCTGCCGCGTCCATCTGCCGGAGGTCGTCCGGCTCCTGACCGGGTACGAACTGACTCTGAACAGCCGACTGTTCACGACGTTCCTGTTCTACTTCGTCTGCGGCATCTTCTGCGGACGGAATTACGACCGCTTCGCGGAGTTCCTGTGCGTCCGCCGCCGGGAAATCACCGTCCTGTGCGCCGTCACGGGGATCGTCGACTGCCTGCTGATCTGGGTCATCCGGAACGGCGTGTATTACCCCGCATGGGCGGACGACTTCCACGTCCTCTACTGTACCGCCGCGATCCTGTGCTCGCTGTCTTACGCAAAGGCATTCGCGGAACGGTATCCGTCGTTTGCGGAACGTCCGTTCATCCGTCGCTTGGCAAACGCATCCTACAATGTGTACCTCATCCATCCGCTGTTCCTTTTCGTTGCGGACGATTATCTCGAACGAACGGGAATCACTTCTCTGACGGGACGGTTTGTTCTGCGTGCGGCGGCAGTTTATGCGGTTTCCATCGGGGTATGCATGTTATGGGAAATGATCCGTACACAAATACGCGAAATACGCGTATTCCGGAGTCACTGACTGTTCACACAGCGATGAAGGGGAAGAAGGAATTTGGATATCCATAATGAGCCTTCCTCCGGGAGGAAGGGGGACCACGAAGTGGTGGAAGGAGAACGCGGCACAATCGGTTTGAGTCGCTATATTTTGTAATCAAAGCAGAAACCACAGCCGCATGCCTTCGGCAGAATACCAAATCGGCAGTACCGCGTTCTCCCTCAGTCCCTGGGAGGACGTTCCGTCCTCCAGGACAGCTCCCATGAAGACCGTTCCGGTCTTCGGAGGGAGCCACTGAGACAACCTCATTTCTTCTTAAGTTGACAGCCCCCTTTGAATAACATCGCAGCATCGACAATTCATCCTCCTTTTATTATATTTTCACAATGGAAATCAGAACAATCGAAAAAACAGACCTTCCCGCATGCCTCGGCGTGATCCGACGCAGCTTTGCCACCGTCGCGGAAGAGTTCGGTCTGACCCGCGAAAACTGCCCGAAACACACGAGTTTTCTGCCGCCTGAATACCTTGAAACTCAGTTCGGCTGGGGATGGAACATGTTCGGACTGTACGACGACGGAAGCCTCATCGGCTATGTCTCCCTCTCGGACGAGGGCGGCGGCACGTTTGAGCTGCACCACCTCGCCGTTCTGCCGGAACACCGTCACCGCGGGGGCGGAAAACTCCTGCTTGATCATGCAAAAGAGACTGTCGTTCAGAACGGCGGGACAAGAATCACCATCGGCATCATTGAAGAAAGCACCGTCCTGCGCGTCTGGTACGAAGCGAACGGATTCGTCCGTACAGGCACAAAAAAGTTCCCGCACCTGCCGTTCACAACGGGATTTATGGAATGGAGGGCACCGTGAAACAGATTTTTCCTTCCTATTATAAGAACTTCCGCTGCATCGCCGGTGACTGCCGCCACAGCTGCTGTATCGGCTGGGAGATCGACATTGACGCCGATACCATGGAAATCTACCGGAACTTCCCCGACATCGTCCAACGAATCGACACGTCTGCGGAACCCGCGCATTTCCGTCTTACAGAAGACGAACGCTGTCCGTTCCTGAACGGATGCGGGCTGTGCGAGATCATCCTGAACCACGGTGAAGATCATCTCTGCCAGATCTGTGATGACCATCCGCGCTTCCGTAATTTCTTCGGAAACCGCACCGAAACAGGGCTTGGACTCTGCTGCGAAGCGGCGGCGAAACTGATCCTCGGATATCCGGACAAGGTGACGTTCGATGCTGACAGCACCGGATGCGGAGGGGACAGCGGGAACGAGAGGGAATTTTTCGCCCTGCGCGGTCAGCTGTTCGCCATCGCACAGAACCGGGATCTGTCCATTGTCGAACGGATGCGGGAGATGCTCGTCTTTGCGGATGCGGACGCGGTTCTTCCGGCACGAAGCCTGACAGAATGGGCGGAGTATTATATGGGGCTGGAATGCCTTGATCCCGCGCGCGACGATGTACTGACCCGCATCACGGACAGGGAACTGCCGTTCGATGCCCACGCCGTCCCCGCCGAACAGCTTCTTGTGTACTTTCTCTACCGCCACCTCGCTTCTGCGGTCGAGGACGGCATGTTCGCCGCCCGGACGGCATTTGCGGTGCTGAGCACGCGTATGGTCTTTGCGATGGCGTCGGCGATTGCGGGAAACGGCGGCATCACCTTTGAAGATCTCGCGGAAGCGGCACGGCTGTACTCCTCGGAAGTGGAATATTCCGAAGAAAACATGGACGACATCCTGTGGGAACTGGACGACCTGCAGGAATTCCGGTAAAAGCAGAAAAAAGAGAGGACAAAAATCCTCTCTTTTCTCATTTCACAGACATTCCGGCAGGAATTCGTTCATGCTCCGCCGGTCCCCCACGCGATCCGCCGCCGTCATGGAGTTCAGCACCGCTTCCTCCACCGACTCCGCTGCCGCGCGGAACAGCGCATCCATGTGCCGGTCGTTCACCGCCTGTACCGTCCGGAACGAGCCGTCGTCC
>JAFQFS010000133.1 GCA_017398585.1 Clostridia bacterium | reverse complement strand
GCGGGAAACCTTTTTCCTCAAAAAAGGTTTCCCGCAAAACTCCATTTTATAATTCACACACCTGCGTGCCGTCTTTCATGACGTAATGGGTCTTCGCGCCGATTTCGTCCATCCAGCCGCGGACAACGATCGTCTTCCAGAAGTGGGTGTTGTATCCCTTGCCGGCGTCGTTGTTCCAGAGCCAGTCGGGCGTGCACCAGAGACAGGTGTCCGGCGAAACTTCTTCGTAGAACGGGCGGTCGCAGCCGTTCTGACCGTGGTGCGCCATCTGGCAGATGTCACACTTCAGCAGACCGCTGTCCTTCCACAGGCGCACAATCTTTTCCCCCGCTTCGACACCGCAGTCACCGGTGAACATGACGCTCTTCCCGCCGAGTTCCATCCGGAACACGAGGGACGCGTTGTTCGCCACATTGCAGGCGATCTCGAAATCGTGGGAATACAGGACGATGAACTGCGCTTCGCCGATGTCAAAGCGGTCGCCGCCGGAGCAAATGCAGACTTTGTCGGCGAACAGCGGCAGATCGCGGTAGAATTCGCGCATCGTGCCGACCGCGCTCTGATCTTCTTTTGCGAGGAACAGCTCCGACGGGAAATTGAAGTACACCTTGTCAAAGGTCACTTCATCCGCGTGGTGTTCGATGATTTCGTAGAACGTGTCAACGTGGTCGTCGTGCGGGTGGGTCAGGATCCACGCGTCGATGTGCGGGACGTCCGCGCCGGTCAGACCGCGCAGATATTCGAGAAAATACGCTGCGTTCGCGCGCTGACCGCCGTCGATGGCGATCACTTTTCCGGATTCCGTGGTGATGATGAAGCTGTTCATCTGGATGTTCGTCACAGATTTCAGCATATGGATGGCGTTTTTCATGGCTGTTGTCCTTTCTGAAATGACAGGAGGGACGCAAAAAACGATTCTGCGTCCCGAACGGGTGTATTAACAATCAATCATCAAACATTTTGTCGAGGTTGTCCCAGTCGATATCTTCGGCGGCAATAAAAACTCCTTTATCGGGAGATTTTTCATATTCTTCGACGAGCTTTTCACAAAAAAGATCATCGGCTTCCTCATCCGCAAGGAGGTTCTGTAAAAAAGAGATCACTTCTTCCAGTCTGTGTTCCGGAATTTTTTCAAGCAGTTGAAGTGCAGTTTCATGCAAATTCATTTTTCAACCCCTTTTCCCGATCAATCTTTTTTTCATTATACCGACATTCCTATATTTTGTCAAGAACATTTATAAACCTGTTCAAAATTTACAGTCATATACATAATACCACGCATCTCCGTCCGGATGAGCGGATTCAAAAACAAATCCCGCTTTTTCAAAAGCGCGCTGTGAAGCGTGATTATCCGGAAAAATTACTGCGAAGGCCTGTCGGTACGATACTCCGATAATCTCCTGCGTATGAATCAGCAGTTCCCGCAGGATCGCAGTACCGTGCCCCTTCTTACGCATTTCAGGAGAAACAATCAACTCGGAAACCGTAAGCCTTCCATTCTCCAAACCCAAAGCAATTACGGCAACCGGACGTTCTTCCAGTAAAATTATTTTCGTCCAAAAATTTTTTCCAAAACATACAGAAGGTTCTTGCAGTAAACAATCATAGTATTCCTGCCAACCTTCGTCACAGCCTGTATAGGCTCGTGCCGTATCATCAAGGAACGTCTCTATAACAGACATATACTCCGGAGAATAGTCCGTCCACTGATAGATCATGTCGGTGACCTCTTATTTTCACTCAATAAACATCGCGTCGCCGAAGGAGAAGAACCGGTACTTTTCCTCCACTGCCGTTTCGTATGCCCTCATCATCAGCTCACGGCTCGACAGCGCGGATACCAGCATCAGGAGCGTGCTCTCCGGCAGATGGAAATTTGTGATGAGCGCGTCGACCATCTTGAAGCGGTAACCGGGATAAATGAAAATTCCCGTATCTGTGTCAACGGCGTGCAGAACACCGTTTTCGTCCGATGCGGATTCAAGCACACGGCAGGACGTCGTACCGACCGCGATGACGCGGCCGCCCGCCGCACGGCGGCGGTTGATCGTCTCCGCCGCTTCCTCCGTCACACGGATGTATTCGGCGTGCATTTCGTGGTCGGCGATCTTATCTTCCTTCACCGGACGGAACGTTCCGAGCCCCACGTGAAGCAGAACCGGCACGATCTCACATCCCTTTGCGCGGATCTGTTCCATCAGTTCGGGCGTGAAGTGAAGCCCTGCCGTCGGAGCCGCAGCGGACCCCTGATGACGGGAGTACACCGTCTGGTACCGCTCCGGATTGTCGAGTTTTTCCGTGATGTACGGCGGCAGCGGCATCGTTCCGAGCAGATCGAGCGCGGCAAAAATGCTGTCCGCGTCCTTCTTCACCGTGAAGCGCACCATGCGGCAGCCCCCTTCGATGACCGAAAGGATCTCCGCTTCCATCACGCCGTCGCCGAATTCGATGACGTCGCCGGGCTTTGCGCGCTTGCCGGGTCCCGCGAGAGTCTCCCAGATGTCCTGTTCATGCTGACGGAGCAGGAGCAGTTCCACCGGCGCGGTCGATTCCGTTGGGACGGTATGTCCGAGCGCTTCGTCGAAGCGCAGCTTCCGGTGACCGATGATGCGCGCGGGGATGACGCGGGTGTCGTTGACGACAAGGGTATCGTCCGGACGGATGAAATCGAGGATGTCGCGGAAGGTTTTATGTTCCAGGGAACCGTCGGCACGGTGCACCACCATCAGTCGGGACGAGTCGCGGGGTTCGACGGGGGTCTGTGCGATGCGTTCTTCGGGGAGGTTGTAGAAAAAGTCCGACAGGCGCAGGTCGGTCGGGGGAAGGTTGTTCTTTATCATGATTGTTCAACTCCGGATTTTTTATGGAATGGATGGATCTGAAGGGTATCCATCACCGCAAACGCCGCGCCGATGAGCATGACGACGAGGGCGATCGGATAGGTTTTTGAAAGTGCTTCGTCAAAGAAGACGAACGACAGCAGGGCGCCGATAAAGGGGCTGACGGAATAATACGCACTGGTGCTGGCGGCACCGATGTATTTCTGTGCCCGTACGTAGAAAAAGATGCTCAGTCCGTAGGAGACAAAGCCGAGCAGGAGAGCAAGCAGGAGATGGGACACTCCGGGGAAGGCATCTCCCGCCAGAAACGCAACGATGAGGGAACCGAGACCGGAGAAGATCCCCTTGAGGATCACGATCTGCACCGCACTTTTGGACGACAGCGCACGGGTGCAGTTGTTCTCCAGTCCCCAGCAGAGGCACGCCGCCAGAACGAACAGCGATCCTGCGGAAAACTGCAGACTTTCCGTTCCGCTGAATGAGAGAAGGACACTCGCCGCCGTGATGAAGCCGAGCGCCGTCCACAGGACGCCGGAGATCTTCTCACGGAAGACGAGCAGTGCGATCAGAGAGGTCGCGACGATCTCAAAATTATTCAGAAGCGACACATTCGCGGATGCGGCGTTCTGCAGACCGAGCATCAGAAAGATGGGCGCGGCAATGTCGAGAACGATCATCCCCAGAGTGTACGGAAGTTCGGCACGTGTCAGCGGCGGTTCTTTTTTCGTATGTCCGCGGGACAGGAGCGAGACGGCAGCCATGCCGAGTCCGGCGCCGAAGTAGAGGAACGATGCCATAAACACGGGGGAAACGTGTGCGAGCAGCAGTTTGGACGCGGGAATATTGACCGCATACAGGACAGCCGCGAGAAAGGCACAAAAAATAGCATAGCCTTTGTTCTTCATCAAATTGTCACCTCGGATGCAAGATTTTCCGAAAATATAACCGTCTGTGATTGACAAAATTCGCCGTATGTGCTATGATATATATGTATGCGGAGGAAAGCTTTTTCCGGTTTCCGCATAAAATGGGATAGAGGAGCGTTTCCAATGAGTAACGTAAAAGGTTCGGACATCCGCGGTCCTGTGGATTTACGTGAAAGGTGAGAGACGCCGAAGACGGCAGCGGCGGGCTGCGGTCTGGTTCGCTTTCCGAAGAGGGTGCGGACTGTCAAAGCGGCAGCTTTGGAGGGCTATCTGTGTGGATCCTACCGGCGATTTTTCACGGTACGGTACTATTATATTACACAGACAGCCGGTTTTCAACCGGTTTTTCTTTATATCGTTGAAATTCAAAAGAAACGATAAGTTTTTTCTAAAAAAGGAGTATCACCATGGGAAAATTCAACAAAGAACTGATTTTCAAGGGAGCGGCTACCGCGCTCGTAACTCCGTTTGACGCAAACGGCGCCGTTGACTATAAAGCGTTTGCAGAACTCATCGATTTCCAGATCGCGGGCGGCATCGATTCGCTGGTCATCTGCGGCACGACGGGGGAAGGTTCGACCCTGACGGACGAAGAACACCGCGAATGCATCCGCTTCTCCGTGGAACACATCGCAGGCCGTGTACCGGTCATCGCCGGCACCGGCTCGAACGACACCGACTACGCGAACTCCCTGTCGAAGTACGCGTGCGAAGTCGGCGCAGACGCTCTCCTTCTCGTAACGCCCTACTACAACAAAGCAACCCCCAAGGGACTCATCAGGAGCTTCCTCGACACCGCCGAAAAGACCGACAAGCCGATCATTCTGTACAATGTTCCCTCCCGTACCGGCGTGAACATCACAATGCCCGTTTACCGTGAACTCGCGAAGCACGAACGCATCGTAGCGGTCAAGGAAGCGTCCGGCAACATGTCCCAGATCGCGGAAATCGCGGCGGAACTCTCCGACGATCTCGCTATCTACAGCGGCAACGACGACCAGATCGTGCCGATCCTTTCCCTCGGCGGTCAGGGTGTCATCTCCGTTCTCTCGAACATCCTGCCGAAGGAAACCCACGACATCTGCCAGAAGTTCTTCGACGGCGACGCTGCCGGCTCCCGCGAACTCCAGCTGAAGTATCTCGAACTCATCAACAACCTCTTCATCGAAGTTAACCCGATCCCGGTCAAGACCGCGTGCGGCATGATGAACCTCTGCAGTGACCTCATGCGTCTCCCGCTCTGCGAAATGGACGACGCCAACCGCGCAAAACTCGCCGCATCCATGGCAAAGGTTGAATTGATTTAAATTGGAACTTCCCGGGGAAGAAACTTTTTGAAAAAAGTTTCTTCCCCGAACCCCATCTTCAAAAACTTTCAGACTAAACATAAAAATTCAGGATACATAAAATCATGAAAAAAATCAAGATTATCCTCTCCGGCGCATCCGGCCGTCTCTGCACCGTCATCGCAAAGCTCGCCGAAGGCCGTGACGACTGCGAAATCGTCTGCGGCGTTGACGTAAACGGCGGCACCGCATCCTTCCCGATCTACACCTCCCTCGATCAGGTCACCGAAAAAGCGGACGTCGTGATCGACTGTTCGCATCATACTGCCGCTCCGGAACTGGCGGACTACCTCGTCCGCACGAACACCGCGGCCGTCGTCTGCACCACCGGTCACACGGACGACGAAGAACGCGCGATCCGTGACGCATCCGAAAAGGTGCCGGTCATCAAGTCCCGGAATATGTCGCTCGGCATCAACCTGCTGTCCGAGCTGGTCAAGCGCGCCGCGACCGTCCTCGGCAGCGATTTCGACATCGAAATTCTCGAAGCGCACCACCGCAATAAAATCGACGCTCCGAGCGGCACCGCTCTCATGCTCGCGGACGCGGCAAAGGAAGCGCGCGATGCGGCAAATCTCGAAACCGAATACGTCTGCGAACGTGCCTCCAAGCGCGAAAAGCGCGGCGACGCGGAGATCGGCATCTCCAGCATCCGCGGCGGCACCATCGTCGGCGAACATTCCGTCATTTTTGCGGGCAACAACGAAGTCCTGACCCTCTCCCACAGCGCGGAAAGCCGTGACCTCTTCGGCACCGGCGCGATCCGTGCTGCCCTCTTCATCGCGGGCAAACCTGCCGGCTTCTACACCATGTCCGACGTCATTGCTGAAATTTTATAAGGATATTCTTCTCGGGGAGGAACTTTTTGAAAAAAGTTCCTCCCCGAACCCCTCTTCAAAAACTTTTATACTATAAATAGAAAGGATTTTTATTATGCTGATACCGGGTCTTGTGTCTGTGACTTTCCGGAAACTTTCCCGTACTGAAATCGCGGGGCTGATGGTGAAATCCGGTCTGTCCGCAATCGAATGGGGCGGCGACGTGCATGTGCCGTCCGACGCGGAGGAATTCGAACTGGAAAACGCCCTCACCGAAGCGGCACACTTCTCCTCGCAGGGAAAGTTCTACATCGCCTCCTACGGCTCGTACTTCCGCTGTGAGCACGACGACCGAAGCGATCTGAACGTCGCCGTTTCCCTTGATGCGCCGAACATCCGCGTCTGGGCGGGCACACGCGGTTCCGCCGACGCCGACGATGCGTACCGGAAGAAAATCGTCCGCCACATCCGCAGTCTGTGCAATGACGCGAGAGAACACGGCATGACCGTCAGCACGGAATTCCACGGCGGTACCCTCACCGATCACTACGAAAGCTGCGTCCGGCTGATAGGCGAAGTCGAATGCGACAATTTCTGCACCTACTGGCAGCCGAACCAGTTCCGCGACGAGGACTACAACATCGCCGCGCTGAGCGCCGTTCTGCCGTGGCTCTCGAACGTCCATGTCTTCACCTGGGCGGGACGCGACAAATTCCCGCTCGCCGACGGTGCGGAACGCTGGAAGCGCTACATCGACATCCTCCGCACGAACGGCGGCAGCCATCACATGCTGATGGAATTCGTCTGCGACGACACCGTCGAACAGTTCTACCGCGATGCGGAAACCCTGCTCGACTGGCTCAGATAATTATATAACTGTATTAAATAACGAAATCTTACCGGAACGCATTGACTTTTTGTGTGAAATTATATATAATAATCTATAGGGATTTTGCCAGAAATAACTATTTTTTAAACTTCATACAAAAAGGAGAAGCACTATGAAAAATCTGCTGAAATTCGGTCTGGCGATGCTTCTCGTATCCGTTCTCGCGCTGTCCGTAGGTGCTGCGGAATGGATCACGAAGGACGTCACCGACAAGCTCGACGAAGCTCCCGCATGGTACGTCGAGGACAACGCCGTTGAACTGGAACTCTGGGACATGGGCGACACCAATGCCAACAGCAGCGCCACCGGCGCGGACGGCATTTACCCCTCCGGCTATGTTTTCCTGAAGGCGAAGGGCCTCGGAAACTTCGAAGTCCCGTTTGACGTCGAAGAATCCGGCAATTACAACATCGGCTTCGTGCTGATGGCATGGAAGAAGTCCGTTCCGCGTTCCACCACGTTCGCGATCGACGGCTCCGAACCCATCTACGTCTGCTATGACTATGCAGACGAAAACCAGTACTCCGAACAGTTCCTGACCGGCCCGACGATGTACCTCGAAAAGGGCGAACACACCCTCACCCTCGCGCTCGGCGACGACTTCGACGACACGAACGTGAAGTCCCTCTACTTCGACAAGTTCATCTACGCGCCCGCAGGCGATGCAGCAGCAGCTCCGGCAGCAGGCGGAATTACCACCTACACCGAATACCCGGAAATGCCCGGCGAAGAACTCCTCTACGCTACCGCTGACATGGACGAAGTTACCGGCTATGACGCAAAGGGCGGCATCGGCGTGGACCTCATGAACCTCGCTTCCGGCGGTTCTTCCTACTGCCTCAAGAGAGATACCTCCGCGTGGTACGACTTTGAAGTTTCCGAACGTACCGACGTTACCTTCTACGTTGGCTACATCGCACGTACCGGTACCAACCGTGGTCTTGACTACGCGATCGACGACCCGAACGGCGAAAACCGTATCTTCATGGACCTCGTTGAAAGCGCGGAACGTCAGTGGGTTTCCGCAACCTTCACCGTGGACGCAGGCAAGCACACCTTCTACCTCTACGCTCCCACCGGCATGGACGACAGCACGCTGAAGTCCTGTGACATCTACACCATCGAACTCTACGGCACTCCCGCAGCAGGCGGCGCGGCAGCAGAAGCTCCCGCAGCGTCCGGCTTCGCACCGGTCGGCGAAGTAAAGGTTCCCTTCGCGACTCCCACCGTGGACGGCGTGATCAATGCCGGCGAATATCCGAATGCCGCACTCGTGATCGACGCGTCCAACGCAACTGCAGGCGGCTGGGTCGGCGAAGTTCCCGCAGCCAACTCTATCGAACTCTACTGCGCATGGGATGCTGACAATCTCTACATCTCCGGCAACGTGACCGACCCCGTGTTCAACACCTCCACGGAAGGTGCGTACGACGGCGACAGCTTCCAGGTTTCCCTGAACGTCAACAACATTTTCGAAACCGTTGACGCTTCCTCCCGTGCGATCTTCTACTCCTGGGGCGTACAGGACGACGGTACGATCGACGTGATCCGTCAGGAATCCGCCGTCAACGACACCATCGCAGACGCCGGCATGGGCGCTGTGACCGACAAGGGCTGGGCATTCGAAGTTGCTCTCCCGATCGAAATGCTTGCGGAAGACGCTTCCCTGAAGTCCGGTGAAGATATCGTCATCGAAACAGGCACCAATATCGGCGGTCTGTTCTGCTACCTCGACAAGGACGACATCATGGCTCTTATCAACGCATACGCGACCTCCGCTACGGAAACCGTCGGCTGGGACCCGGCCGCACACGGTCTGACCTTCGTTCTTGAAGAAGACCTGGCTGCAAAGGCGGCAGCAGAAGCTGCAGCAGCTCAGGCAGCGGCAGAAGCCGAAGCAGCAGCAAAGGCAGCGGCAGAAGCCGAAGCGGCAGCAAAGGCAGCAGCGGAAGCCGAAGCGGCAGCAAAGGCAGCGGCGGAAGCCGAAGCAGCGGCTCAGGCAGCAGCGGAAGCAGAAGCGGCGGCTCAGGCGGCAGCTGAAGCGGAAGCAGCGGCTCAGGCAGCAGCGGAAAAGCCCGCAGAAACCGTGGAAACCGCACCGCAGACCTTCGATTTCGGTATCGTCGCGGCAGTTTCCGCCATCGTTTCCCTCATGGGCTTCACCCTCACCAAGAAGAGATAACCAAAAATCAACCAAAACGGCAGTCTTACCGACTGCCGTTTTTCTTTTGCACATCTTCAACCCACGGTAGAAAAATTCTAACCGGATGCGTTATTGTATTCCGCCGGAAAATCCGTATAATAAAAGCAGAACCGGTTCAGAAAATCCGCACAAACTCTGTCATCCCAATCCGTATAAAGTTTTTTGAAAGGGGTCCGGCTCCGACCATCGGGGCTGGTCGGGGAAACGGAGGAACAAAGTTCCTCCATTTTTCAAAAAAAGTTTTCCCCGAGAATAACATTTTATGCAATTAAATCTCGGAAAAAAGATCAAATCTCTCCGCAAACAGCGGAACATTTCGCAGGAAGTTCTCGCGCAGTATCTCGGCGTGACCTTCCAGGCGGTCTCCAAATGGGAAAACGAAACCGCCATGCCCGACATCACGCTCGTTCCCGCCATCGCCGCCTTTTTCGGCGTCTCCACGGACGAACTGCTCGATTTCAACCTCTACGAAATCGAAAAGAACGTCGAAGCCATCGTCGACGAGCACAGCAGATACTGGGAATCCGACAAGGCAAAGGCGGAGCAGATCCTCCGCGACGGTCTGAAGAAATATCCCGGCAACGACATCCTGCTGAACTGCCTCGTCGGCGTGATCCCCGTCCCCGAACGGAGTGCGGAAGTCATTGAACTGTGCAAAGCGCTCGTCGAGGGCACCCGCTACGACGACGTGAAGTACGACGCGTACCGGATCATGGCGGAGGCGTACAAAGCGAGCGGCGAGTATACGCTAGCGAAAAACGCCATCGAGGAAATCCCGGAAATCTACTTCACCAAACTGCAGGTCAAGGCAGAACTTCTCGACGGCGAGGACATGTTCGAAGCGGCGGTCAAGCAGAAATCGCTGTCGTTCGAGCATCTTCTCACCATGCTCGGCGAACTGTCGGACTATTATGTCGAAAAAGGCGAGTACGAAAAGGCGCGGATCGAACTGCGGTGCGCTCTCGGCGTGTACGACGCATTCAAAGAGGACTTTGCAACGAAGTACACCCACAAGCTTTACGACTGCTTCGACGGTCTGCGTCAGGCTCTGGAAGAACACCTCGCGGCACTTGAGGGAAAATAACGCAAAACAGGGACACCTCCGTGTCCCTGTTCTTTTGTCATACCACAATGCGGAAGAGGTTTTCGCTCTTTTTCGTCACGTGGACTTCCGTCTTTGTGACCTTTCCGTCCGCCTCGATTTCGACGTCGTACCAGCCATAGAAGCCGCGGAACGCACCGCGTCCACCGTCGTCACAGCCAATGTCCGCCTTCGTGTGCCACGTTTCGTTAAACAGCCGCTGAAGCATCGCGACCGCCGGCTTCGGCGTCATGTCGAACCGCATCAGACCGCCGCGGTAGTAGTTTTCGCCCGCCTGCATGTCGCCCTGCGGCGCAAACGCCGCATAGCCGTCCACGAGGTTCCAGTAAACCACCGCTTCCATCATCGGATTTGAGAACCAGATCTTCATGAGGTACTCGAGAATATCCGACTGAAGCTGCTCGTCCTCTTCGCTGTCCGTGTAGCACGGGATCGTCACTTCCGTGATCTGCTGCGGCAGTCCGAGCAGGTTGTACGTGTCCATGACGTTGTACAGATGCTCCGGATCGTAGTACCGTTCCGTCGAGCGGATCTCGTTCTCCGCACGGAAGAACATGTGGTACTGCAGACCGACCGCTTCCACGGGCGCACCCTTCATCAGCGCGCGCTCGATCTGCATGTAGTACTGCCCTCTCTGATGGTTGAACAGGCTTGTCCAGCAGTGCGCCGCTTCGTTGATAATCAGTTCGTTGTTCGGGAAATACTTCCGCGCTGTATTAAAGCTCCACTCGACCACGTCGGGATCCCAGAAGAAGTTCGTCGCGTGGCGGTTCTGGTCATAGTGATGGTGATGACCGCAGAACAGCTCGTTCGTGACTTCCCAGCCGGGAATGCGGTCCCGGTAGCGTTCCGCGCACTCCGCCATGCGCTTTTCGAGGTAATATTTCACGGAATCCGTGTCGTCCGGAAGCCACATCGGCGCCCAGACATCGTAGTTCAGGCAATGCGCCTTCGGCGTGATCCGCGTTTCTTCGCAGTATTCCACGCACAGGTCGGGGGCGGGACGGCGGTAGATCTTCGGCGAATCTTTCGCAAAGCGCGGCTTGCCCTTCTCCGGCTCCAGATCGCTCCAGTAGAACGGCAGCGTCGCAAGGTTGAACACGTTGTGGAACGTGCCGCGGTAGACCGCATTTTTCTCTTCGCACTCGAATTCGTCCAGCATGAAGAGGTTCGCGCCATACTTGAAATCGTGGTCGCGCAGGTTCACGCGCACCTTGGCGCCGGACACCGGCTTCCCTGCCCCGTCGACGATCTGAACAACCGCCTTCGTTTTCCGGTCGTTCTCGATCGTGTGGTGCAGACGTTCTTCGATCACGTCCTCCTGCGCACGGAATTTTTTCAGAAGGATGTCACTTCGTTCGCTCATGATGATGTTTCCCGGGGAAAACTTTTTTAGAAAAATGGAGGAACTTTGTTCCTCCGTTTCCCCGGACCCCTTTCAAAAAATTTCAGTCTATAACTATTATAATGGATTTTCCTGCATCACGCAAGGATTTTCCGCAAATTTACTTTTGCTCATAAAATTCAACCTGCGGTTCATCCGCACTTTCCCGACGGTGCCTGTACATCTGCGGAATTTCTGCTATAATAAAGACAGAAGCAGACGTCCGCTTACTTTTTTTCAGGAGGTATTCCTATGGAAATGTCCATCGGAACCAACATCCGCCGCCTTCGTATCGCTGCAGAAATCACGCAGGAACAGCTCGCCGAAGCCATGAATGTGACCTGCGCCGCCGTCAGCAAATGGGAACGCGGCGACACGTTTCCCGACATCACCCTGCTCCAGCCCCTCGCCTACTATTTCGGTGTCTCCATCGACGAGCTGATGGGCTACAGCACCCACAAAGTCGAACAGACCATCGACGATCTTCTCGAACGCTACCGCGCCCTGTACCGCTCCGACTTCACTGCCGCACGGGAACTCATCGTCAAAGCCCATGCCGATTACCCGAACGATTTCCGCATCATGCACTGCTATATGTGGAATCTCGGCGGCGACTATGCAGACAACGATCCCGCCGTCCTGCTCGCTCACCGGGACGAATTCCTCGCCATCTGCGAAAAAATCGAGGACGGATGCCGGGATCATCTCATCCGCCTCGACGCATGGAACATGCGCGCGAAACTTCTCCATGCGGAAGGAAAAACGGAAGAAGCCCTCGGAATCTATCAGACGCATTTCTACAACTGGTACGAAACCGTCGGGCAGAAGAGCGAACAGCTCTTCGCGAAGGATACGCCCGAATTCCTGTACCACGTAAAGAAAAACATGTACGAACTCGCGGATTTCGCCGCCGACAAGCTCGTGAAATCCATCTTCTTCGATCCGCAGTTCCCCATGGAAGACCGCATCCGCAAAGCCGAAACCTACGGCGACCTCATGCTGACCCTCGCCGAAAAACACAGCGAACCCTTCTTCGGCGTCATCGCCCGCTCTGTCTACGGCCGCCTGTCAAACGACGTCAGATACCGCACCGGCAATCTCCCCGAAGCCGCCCGCATCCACGAAAAATACGAGAAAACAAACCAGTACACCGTCCCGCCGCTTCGCCCGTAAAAACCGCACAAACAAAAAACCCCCTTTCCAGTCCAAAAAGGTTTTCGGAAGGGGTTCGGGGAAACCCTTTTCCTCAAAAAGGGTTTCCCCGAAAAACTTTATTTTCTCATTCAAGCTTCAGGAGCTTCTTGACGTTCTTGTCGAGGAGCTTGCCGGATGCCTTGAGGATCTTTGCGTAGGAGGATGCGATTTCCATCTTGGCACCGGTTGCGTTGGAGTTGTAGGTGTCAATGGGGGTGGTGACTGCGAGGATGTCGGTCAGGCTGAAGCGGCCGCTGTCGAGGATGAGGTTCAGCATTTCCGCGCTTTCCTGGTCACGGATGTACTTGAAGTTCAGCGTGGTTTCCACGTATGCCTGACGGAGGTCGCCGTAGGAGTACGCGCAGAGATTTTCGAGGATCACGCCGGTTCTCTGCATGTCGGATGCGGTGATCGGAACGCCGCAGAATGCAGCGTAACCCGCAATGTAGGTCACGTAGTTTTCCTGTGCTTCGTCATACTTCGGGAACGGAACGATACCGAATTCGGCGTCCATGTCGCGGAGCTTCTTCAGAGAACCGATCGGTTCGAGGTAGAACAGTGCGTGGCCGGAGCTGAATACGCCGTGCCATTCGTTTTCATACTGCGCGATGTTCTGGGTCTTGCCGGAGAGGCAGACATAGGTGCTCGCCGGATCGTACATCGTGGAAACGATCTTTTCGTATACCGCATAGAAGCGGTCGTCGGGATTGACCAGCGCCGGAACGCCGTCGTCGCCGCGTTCGATGAAGGTTTCGTCCGCCGCGAGAGCAAACGCTGCGGTACAGCCGGAATAACAGGTTACGCCGAAACGGTCCGCACCGTCCATCACGCCGTTGCCGTCAAGGTCCATCGCAACGGTTTCCATGTAGGTCTTCATCTGGTCGAGCGTCCAGCTGCCTTCGCGTACAAGTTCGTACGGGTCGCCCAGGGAGTTTTCGTCGATAATGTTCTTGTTGAAACCGCACATCCAGTAGGATTCCTTGAACATCAGGTGCAGGTCGCCCACGAGGAAGTACTGGTAGTCGCCGAACTGTACTTCGGAGAGCGCCTTGCCGTTCCACCACGGATTGTCCAGATTGATTGCCGTGATGTCGTTCACATTCAGGAGCTGTCCGTTGATCGCAAACGGAGAAACGAACTTGGATTCGTTCCAGAAGCAGGAGTACGTGTCGTCCCCTGCCGCAATGCTGGTATTCATGTCGGTGGTGACCTGGGAGTACGGCACCATGTTTTCCGTGATCACGATGTTCAGCTTTTCGGCAACCGCCACGTTCCGGTTGTAGATCGCGTCGTTGATGCCTTCACCGGTCAGTTCTTCCGCAGTCATCAGCGTGTACGCGAAGTTGCTTTCGTTGTTGAGCATCTGGAATTCGTATCCGCCGTAGTCCTCGCCCGGAACTTCCGCGAGAAGAGCTTCGAGGATGTCCTCCTCGGTGGTTTCCTCGACGGTTTCTTCTTCGGCCGCCGGATTGCTTATGTCGCCGCCGGATGCCGCGCCTTCGTCCGTCGTCGTTTCGGAACAGGCGGCGAACTGCGTCATCATCAGCGCAACAAGCAGCAGAGAAAGAATGCGTTTCTTCATTGTTGTCTGTCCTCCATTATAATTTTTTGATTTAAAAGACACCTCAATTATAACATACCAACAAAAAAATGTCAACGAATTCCCCGATTTTCTCTATTAATTCCAAATATTAACCCTGTTAATAATTCCCCTCCAACAAAAAAGCAGCCCGTTCAAAACAAACGGTCTGCACAAACAACTATTTCCACAATAGACTGAAAGTTTTTTGGAAGGGTG
>JAFQFS010000132.1 GCA_017398585.1 Clostridia bacterium | reverse complement strand
TGGTTTCGTCACCCACGATGGTACCGCCGCAGGATTTGCAGACGTATTCGCGGAGTCCGTCCGCCTCACCGTCATCCCATTCGCTTCCGGCCTCGGTTTCCCACTCCATGCTGTCATCCTGCTGGGTGTTCAATGCCTCATCGTAAGAGGCGAGGGTTTCCATTTCAAATTCCGTGTCGCAGTACGGACAGACCATCTTCTGGGCATTGCTGTCAAATTCGATGGCACCGCCGCAGCACGGACACTTATATTCCTGTAAGGTCGCCACTTGGGTCACTCCTTTGCTGATTGGTATAATAGATTACTCAGCCTAATTTTGCACCGCAGTACTCGCAGAATTTACCGGTCTGGTCGGTCGCACCGCAGTCAGGACATACGCCGGGATCGCCGAGTTTGGGAGAATCGTCCTTCTCTTCCTCGGATGTCTTCACTGCAAGTGTTTTTTCAATGTCTTCTTCCGAATAGCCGGCTTCTGTCATCATATCCTTCTGTTTCTGCTGCATCAGTTCCGCCATCTTTGCCGCCTGTTCTTCCGGTGTCATCGCGGCATACTGTACTGCCTTTCTCTGTTTGGCGATGAATGCCGCATACTCTGCCAATGCCGGATCGTCCTTGACTCGTGCATATTCCTCATCGTAAAGCGCAAGCTTCTTTTTCATATCTTCTTCCGCCATCACTTTATCGCCGAACGCCATCTGCCGTTCCTTTTCCAGAATCTCTTCCGGAACCTGGAACGACGTCTGAGGATTCTGCCCCTTCTGTACGATTTCCGCGATTTCGTCGCACATCATCTGATACTGACGGAATTCGGGGCTGTAGGTGGGGTCAAAGTCGTTGTTCGACAGCAGGAACTGTCCGATGCCGCCCGAAGCACGGTGGGTCTGGAGTTCGGAAATCAGCTTGACGGTACTGCGGTTGACCTTGAAGCGAATTTTGTCAAAGTACGGGTTGTTGATTCCGAGTTCCACATAGAATTCATAGCGGAATTCGTATCTGGGCGGATTGTAGCTGACCTGTTCGCCCGATTCGGTCTTCCGCTTCAGCTCGGTTCGGGAGTCACGGATATCCACATTGCAGGAAACAACATCCGTAAACCGGATAATGTCCGCATTGGCTTCCACATAATTTGCGGCACCGGATACCACAAAACGGGAAGGACAGCCGTTTTCGTACACAACGTACATTTTATAATAGTCGCCGAGCGTTTTGGTCGGCTTGAAGCTGCTTTTCAGTTCCTCTGCGTTTGCTTCGCGGTAGGCAATCTGTTCCTTGATTTCCGCAACGGTGGATTCTTTCCGTTCGGTAAACCACGGGGACAGCTTTGCGGCACAGTCCTTGCAGCAGTCGCCGTCCACCAGCTTTTTGTTGCCCAGCAGACCGATTTCGCCGCCGCAGATTTCGCAGTCTTTCTTTTCAAATAATTTCTTAAAAAATCCCATGATCGTCTCCTATTCTTCCATCACTCTTCCGGACGCTTCTGTCCGCATTCCACGCAGAATTTTCCGCTGTTCACCGTACTGCAGTCCGTACAGAGCCATTCTCCGTCTTTCAGCTCTTTCTGTTTTTCCCGTAACTCCTGTTCCTCCGGCTTGCTCACGAAAGGAGCAGTCTGACCGGGAACATGATACATATCGGGACCGTCCAGAAGATGCTCCTTTTCTTTATCTTTGACGCATCCGCCCAGTCCGAACAGGCTGAGAAGTCCGCTGAGAATTCCCGCCATAATCCGTCTCCTTATTTTCATGCGCCGAACAGTTCCCGGATGCGGTTCATCTGCTGTTCGTATTTCCGGTACTTGGCGATCTGCGAATCATCGCCGATATCGCTGGGATCGTCCCCGTCGGAAAGGAAGATGAAGATGGTGTCAAAATACGGAGAATCCACATGAAGAACCACATGGAAATTGCTGACCGGAACGTCCACCGTTTCGTTTTCGGCGGTGCTGTCGTATTCTTCGTCTTCGTCATGCGATTCGCTGGTACTGTCGGTATATTCTTCAATATCGGTTTCCACACGGGTCACCTGAGAAAAATCAAGAATGTCGGATTCCGTCTCCTGCCAGTCTCCGTTTGCCGCAAATGCAAACTTCTTTGCCGCAGTATCCACGAAAAGCTTCTCGGAATTGCCGAATTCCTCATCGGGATGGAAGTCCTCCAGAGCCTTTTTGTTTTCTTCACGGTATGCAATCTGCTGAACGATATCCGAAACCATGGTTTCTTTTTCCACGCGGAACAGAGGAGACAGCTTTGCCTTGCAGTCCTTGCACATATCGCCGTCCGCCAGCTTGGTGTTGCCGAGCAGTCCGATCTCGCCGCCGCAGATTTCGCAGTCTTTTTTCTCAAATAACTTTTTCAGAAATCCCATGATTGATCCTCCTGTTCTTCATAAAACCGCAAATGGCAGAACGCAGAACTTGTATAAGCAGTCCCGGTTCTGCCATTGCTTACCCGTTTATTTACTGAATATCGCCGTCATCGAAGGGGTCGCCGCATTCGGGACAGAACTTCGGAGGCTTTACGCCCTTTTCCGGTTCCCAGCCGCACTTGTCGCACTTGTACTGCGGAACACCTGCGGGTTTCTTCGCACCGCATTCGGGGCAGAACTTGCCCTTGTTTACAGCACCGCAGGAGCAGGTCCAGCCTTCGTCCGCCGGCTTCGGGGAGCCGCATTCCGGACAGAACTTGCCGGTTGCGGTCGCGCCGCACTTGCAGGTCCATGCGTTCGCGGGCTTTTCTTCAGGCTTCTTTGCGCCGCATTCGGGGCAGAACTTGCCGGTTGCGGTTGCGCCGCACGCGCACTTCCAGCCGTTTGCAGAACCAGCTTGCTGGTTCACTGCTGTGGGAGCAGGAGCTGCTGCCGCCTGCTGAGCCTGCTGCTGCTGACCCATTGCGAACAGGTTCTGTGCGTTCATGCCGCCGGCACCCATTGCCATGTTCATACCCATAAAGCCGACTGCCGCACCGCCTGCATTGCCTGCCGCGGTCTTCATTGCTTCTGCCTGAGCACCGACGAGAGTTGCACCTGCCATCGTGGGGTCGCGGTACATTGCGGTCTTCTGCGCTTCCTTGAGCATTGCCTTGTCTTCTTCGGTCAGCGTCGGAGGATTCAGGGCAACCTTAACATCGCCGATACCTCTTGCACCCCATTCGACCGCAAGTTCTTCGTTGAGGTACTTTTCCAGTTCGGTGGTATGTGCGGGAATCTGGTTCGGACGGAGTTCCAGTTCGGACAGTCTTGCGAGAGCCGGACCGAGTGCGCTGATGAATTCGTCCTTCATGGTGTCGCGCAGTTCTTCCTTGGAGTAGGACTGTGCGATGTTGCCGGCTACCGCGGTGTACAGCTTCAGCGGGTCAACGACACGGAAGGTGTATACACCGTTGCAGCGGAGAGCAACGTCAACGTCGAAACCGATGCGGGAGTCAACCACGCGGAAGTCGATCGGGTTCTTCGTGCCGAACTTGTTGTCGAGGATTTCCTTGGTATTGAAGTAGTAAACGCGCTGATCCTTGCCGGTATCGCCGCCGTAGGTGAAGCGTCTGCCGATTGCCTTGAAGGTTTCCTTGATGCTTTCGCCGAGGGAACCTGCGAACAGAGACGGCTCGCTGGATGCGTCCCACGTGAACTGACCGGGTTCGGCGCAGAATTCAACGACCTTGCCCTGTTCCACGATAATCATGCACTGTCCGTCCGCTACCGCGATGCCGGAACCGTTCGAGATGATGTTTTCTTCGCCTCTGGTATTCGAGGAACGGGAAGAGGTTCTCTTCTGTCCCTTGACAATCAGGATATCATTTGCAATAGAGTCACAGTAGAAAAACTCTTTCCACTGATCCGCAAGTACGCCGCCGGCTGCTCCGGCAATTGCTTTGATAAGTCCCATAACAGAACTCCTTTCAAATTTTTGATGTAGTATTATAATTTGATGTAGTATTATAATTTAATAAAGCAAATCGTTATTTATTATCTGTTCCGTCCTTCGTTTTCGCTCCGACCGAATAGGGATTTTTGTTTTCCTGAGGCCTGGCAGGTTCATTTCCGCATCGTGCCGCCCAGCTCATGAGTTCCATCTTCAGAAGAATATCCAGAAGCCAGACACCCAGTGCGATCCAGAACCAACGGATCGACCAGTCAAAGAAGAAATGACAAGCCAGAAGAAGCCATGCGGGAATCGTCCATTCCAGACTCATGAGCATATTGAACAGAAGGGCTGCGAAAAAGTTTCCGCTGTTCCGGAGATTCTTCATCCGTATCGCCTCCCGTCACTGCGGATCCGCTTTTTCGGCGAATTCCTTCTTCAGAAGAGCTGCAATTGCGTGATCCAGCTCACTCGGAGTTGCTTTTTCTTCCGTATAGCCGTCCGCAAATCCCAGCATCAGACCGCCTGACAATCCGTCGAGCATGATTTCGCCTTCGGGAAGAATCAGATCGTCCGGGAGTTCCGCTTTCCGTACGGCGTACCGTTCCGGTTTCATCGCACGGATGGCATCGACAGTTTCCGCGGAAAGGACAATGCCGTCTTCGCTTTCGTATCGGTTGTAGTCATCATCCGAGCAGTATCCCGTGCCGATCCATTCACCGGTGTCATTTCGCTTCACTTCGAAATCGTACCCTTCCGAATAGTTGTCGCTTGTGAAGCTGAGCCACAGCGTCGTCCATTCTCCGTGAGACGCGGACTGTACGGCAGATTGCAGGGCATCACGCAAACTCCCCACAATCTCTGCCGTTTTCTCGTCTGACAGTGCAATCTGCCGCTCCGTACCGTCCGCATGGGTTACAGATGCGGAGTTCTGTGCACCATCCATCTTCTGCGGCAGTTTCTTCGGTTTGTGTGTCGGCTGTGATTCCAGCTCCATCATCTGAAGATCAAAGGCAATGTCTGAGGGAAGAAATACTTCCTCCTCTACACGGTACTCGTTTTCTTCGTCATAGCAGAATCCGGTGACGGTCATTTCACCGTTTTCCGTCTTCCGGACGGTATAGTGATACGCATCGGTCATCACGGACGAAGTTCTGTGCAGGCTGAAACTCTGCCACTCACCGTATTTCGACAGGTCTTCCGAACAGCCGAACAGGGATGCAAGAAGTCCAATCACCATCAGTACCGCTCCCGTCCGTTTCAGAAAGTTCATTTTACGCCCACGGATTGGCAGACTTCGGGTCGCGGATGCCTACGAGAACAAACTGTTCCCACAGGAACCACTTGCCGTCGCTGCCGCGCTGACGAAGGACGATTTCACGCGGATTGTCCGCACCGCCGCTTTCGAGGAACACCTTCATGTAGCCCGGATTGTCGTCGGGGTAGGGATTGGTGAAAATGGTGAGCGTATACGGTTCGTCGGGGGTGTAGTCGTTGTCCGGCTTTGCGCCCTTGAAGTAGGAGAACGGGACGTAGGTCTTGCCGTCGCGGAAACGGTCGTTGAGGAAGGAAATATCGCCGCCGCTGAGAGGACGGGGACCGCGGAGCCAGTTGAGCATTTCGGTACCGATATTCTTGTCAGCGGCGTACGCACAGAGAGCGCAGACGGTCAGAGCCGCAGTTTTGTAGGGAGTGTCCAGATCCGCTTCCGGAAGGGCCTGCAGTTCTGCGAGGGATTCCGGCAGTGCGGTGAAGGTGAAGGTTTCTCTCTTTTCGGTGAAGCTGGAAACTGCGTTCTGTGCAGCGTTCTTTACAGCGTCGGCCGCACCTCTCTTGAGTTTGTCGAAGATTGACATATATCTTCCTCCTGTATTTTGTTTTTTGCTTACCAGAATAATTTCAGCGGCTTGAACATCTGAATCCTTGTCCCGCATTCGGGGCAGAACTGCGCCGATTTCGCCACCACCGTATCACAGCGGGGACAGAACCGGTGCCGCTTCTTGTACTGCTGGAACAGCGTTTCTCTCGGTAGTTTCACGCCGCAGGTACGGCAGTGTTTTTCCGCCGCCGTCGAGGGCAGGCCGCATTCCGGACAGACACGGATGTTCCGCATGATGTTCGGTCCGAACCCGTACTGTTCCATGTTCGACTGCCGGATCGATTCATTTCTCGTGATCCTGTATTCCTCAATCGTCATCCTTTACCTCCCTGTACTGCAATTTGGTTCCGCACCGCCGGCAGAAGGTATCCGTAATGCCGACCTTGAGTCCGCAGTGGGAACAGTATTTCGGTTTGTTTTCCCATGGCGTGCAGTCCGCGCAGTGCAGCACATCCGCGTTGTACATGGCGTCGCACACCCACTTACCGCATTTGTGGCAGAGGTTGAAGTGATCCTTCCCTTCCTCCGTCCATGCCGTTTCCAGTTCTTCTTCCGGCGAATCACAGCGATAGACTTTCGTCGTCACCATCGCCATCCCGGACGCTTCACAGAAGAACCGGTAGCATCTGCCGCCGTCTTTTCCGAAGACCTTATAGGCAGCAGTCTTATGTTTGTCTATCCCATCTGTTCAGCCACCTTTCGCCGCAGGGCAGACTTTTCCATTGAATCTGCTTCATTATATAAGATTTTCTCCGATTTGTCGTCCCCAAAAACCTCAAATTGGGTAGACCCGGGACGAAATCGGGATTGTTTCAGGGCTTATCCTACCGCATTGGGATCGATCCAGCTGAAAATATCCGAACCGGACGCCGCCATATTGGTGGTCAGAGCGAAACCTCCGTCCCCAAGCTGTACATCCAGCTGATAGGGGTATTCCGCCCAGTTGAGAGTGTAGACGGAGTTCAGGGTATCGCCGCCCTCTCCTTCCGTCAGCTTCATGGAAAGTTCCAGTTCTGCCTGTGCGGAAACAGACCACCAGCCCTCGTAGGTACATACAGTCGTGTCACCTTCCATGATTACAAACCAGGACTCACCGTTTGGCAGGAGATGCAGGCTGTACTGTCTGTCGTTATCAAAGGCAACCCATTCGCCGTCGTACAGGACGTACTCAAAAGGAAGGAATTCAAAGAACCAGTCTTCACAGCCGCCGATCAGGGGATTGCCTTCCTCGTGGATCAGTCCCAGATGACCGCCGTACAGATTCCAGCGGAATTTGCCGTCAAAGTCGTAATGTTCGCTTTCATCCGCCGTTGCCCAACCGCCGTGCATATCCAGCGTGAAATTCCCTGCGGCATCCGCAATCCAGGTTCCCTCAAATATTTCGCAGATTTCCCCGGCAGCATCGGCGTACCGGTACAGATAGGACGCCGTACCGTCTTCGTTGACGGTCAGATGCAGCGCCAGTTCGTATCCGTCCGGATGCCAGTAGGTGGAGTGCCAGTCGCCAATCACGAGATTCGGATCCATTTCCGCCGGACGGACTCCCGCAAAGGGCTCGAAGGTTTCAGCGTCAATGGCGCCGGTACACTCGAAAGTAAGATCCGCATTCTCCGAACCGAAGAGAAGGGCGGTACCGGAGTTCAGGTGCAGTTTGAAGGAACTGCCGGGCTTCACCCATTCATAATCGAAAACGGATTCAAAATCATACGGCTCCGGGACATATCCCAGTTCCAGCTCCTGCACACCGCCGGTGAAGTTGAATACCATAAATGCATCCGCGATTCCCCACCAGCCGCCGAAATTTTCCGCCATCTCACTGTTGCCGTAACCGTAGGAATAAGATGCCCGACCGTCGTCCGTCATGGAAAGATACAGCATAAGCTCATTGCCGTCCGCGTCCGTGTACAGACATTCCCAGTGTCCGGCAAAGGATTCGGTTTCGGGCGGGATATTTTCTTCCGTACCGGGCTGTTCGGGAGGATCCGGTACGACAGGCTGTTCCGGTGTTTCCGGCATTTCCGGCTGTTCGGCAGGTGTTTCTGTTTCATCCGGTGCATCGGTCTGTTCAGGAGCTTCCGTTTCCGCTGTCTCCGTTTCCGTCACTTCGGTTTCTTCTTCCAGAAGGATGTCAATAATCCGTTCCAGTTTGCTGCATCCGGTCAGCATCAGCGAACCGAGCAGGATCATGGATAGTATTCTCTTTTTCATACTGTCACTTTCTTAACCATTGCAGATGGTATTCATCAGCCGAACCCGACGGCTGTCCATTCTCCTGTGACGGGATCATGGTAATACGCGCTGCCCCAGGTGGCCGCATAGTGTCCGATCACCTTGAAGGCACCGTTTTCCTCGCTCCCCATTTCCGCACAGATACAGGTCTGCCCGTTAATCTCCACGGTACTGCCGTCGAACCGCATCGTCATGCCATCTTCCAGATACTTATTGATCTCGTAGATTTCTTCAAACAGGATCATGGCCTCTGTTTCCGACATAACCGCCGCATCGCTTTCATACTGCCCCATGTTCCCGGTATCCGGATTTACCTCCGCATCGGTACTCTTTTCGCATCCGGCAAATCCTCCGGCCAAAAGAATGATACTCATCAGATACACGATTCCCTTTTTCATACAACTGCCCCTTTCTTCGTTTCCGAAACTCCGGAAATTCTCCGGTATCTTGTTTTTTTCAGAATTTT
>JAFQFS010000131.1 GCA_017398585.1 Clostridia bacterium | reverse complement strand
TCCGCATTTTTCGGACAGTGTTTGGATTTAATATAACCAAATCTCAAGTTCTTCTTTTTCTCCTTTATCGAGGAGAAAAAGAAGCAAAAAGAGGAACTCTTTTGACGTCCAGGGTGTTTCAGCCTGAGACTCGCTTGCGACTCTCAGGTCGACAAGGGCTCTGCTGAAGATCCAAAGGATCTTCCAACCCCCCGCGACCTTTTGAAAAAGGTCGATCAAAACTTTTGATCGGACAACGTTTGGTTTAAATTTGAAATGGTGACTACAAAATGATCGAATTACAGCACATCTGCAAAACCTTCCGTGTCGCAAGACGCAATTCCGGCTTCGGCGAAGCCGTCCGCGCTCTCTTCAAACGCGAATACACGGAAATCCACGCCCTCTCCGACGTGTCCTTCACCATCGGCGACGGCGAAATGGTCGGCTACATCGGTCCGAACGGCGCCGGTAAAAGCAGTACCATCAAAATCATGAGCGGTATCCTCACCCCCGATTCGGGCGAATGCACCGTAAACGGGCTGACGCCCTGGAAAAACCGCGCCGCCCATGCGGCGAACATCGGCGTTGTCTTCGGACAGCGCTCCCAGCTCTGGTGGGACGTCCCCGTCATCGACTCGCTCGAACTCCTGAAGGACGTCTACCGTATTCCCGATCCCGTCTACCGCGATTCCCTCGACGAGCTGGTGACTCTCCTCGATCTCGCCGAAATCGTCCGTACTCCCGCACGTCAGCTCTCCCTCGGACAGCGCATGCGGTGCGAAATCGCGGCGTCCCTTCTCCACCGCCCGTCCGTCCTCTTCCTCGACGAACCGACGATCGGGCTGGACGCGGTATCGAAGATCGCCGTCCGCGAGTTTATCAAAAAGATCAACCGTGAGCGCGGCACGACCGTCATTCTCACCACGCACGACATGCAGGACATCGAAGCACTGACCGAGCGCATCCTGCTCATCGGCGCGGGACGGATCCTTCTCGACGGCTCCCTCTCCGAACTCAAGGCAAAAAGTTCATCTGTCCGCCGCCTGACGATCCAGTTCACAGACGGCGTCCTCCCGGAAACGGCCGGCGTGACCGTTCAGTCCGCGGAAAACGGCCGTGCGGTCTGCACGGTCGACACGAATATCATCTCCGTTTCCCGCGCAATCGAAGCGTTCTCCCGCACCGTCTCCATCACCGACCTGTCGGTCGAAGGCACGACGGCGGAGGAACTCGTCGTCTCGCTCTACAGGGAGTTTGACATATGAGGAAAGGAGGAGTTCTGCGGGGAGAAACTTTTTGAAAAAAGTTTCTCCCCGATAAAAAAATCATGAAAAAATATCTTACCTATTTCCGGATCCGGTTCATCGGGGGACTGCAGTACCGTGCGGCGGCGCTGGCGGGGATTTCGACGCAGTTTGCGTGGGGATTTCTGTACATTCTGCTGTACTCGGCATTCTGGCGCGCCGATCCGACCGGATTTCCGATGGAATTTTCCGAACTTGCGTCGTACGTCTGGCTGCAGCAGGCGTTTCTCGCGCTGTTCATGAACTGGTATTACGACAGCGACATTCTCGGAATGATTTCCGGCGGCACGATCGCGTACGAGCTGGTGCGTCCGCTGGACATCTATTTTCTGTGGTTCACGAAAACGGTCGCGGCGCGGGTATCGAGAGCCGTTCTGCGGTGCTTCCCGATCCTGATCGTGGCGTTCCTTCTGCCCGCTCCGTACGGTCTGACTCTTCCGCCGACGCCGCTGCACGCGGTCATGTTTGTCGTGACGGCGGTTCTCGGCATGTTCGTTGTGACGTCGTTCACGATGCTGATCTACTGCACGTGCTTCTACACCGTCAACGCGACGGGGGTGCGCATGGTGGCGCAGGCGGTCGCAGACTTTCTGTCCGGCGGCGAACTGCCGCTTCCCTTTATGCCGGAGGCGATGCGGCGCGTGATCGAGCTGACGCCGTTCGGCGTGATGCAGAATCTGCCGTTCCGGATCTACAGCGGGAACATCACGGGGAACGAAATGTGGTTCCTCTTCGGGATGCAGCTCCTGTGGGTCTGCGTGATGATGCTCGGCGGATGGCTCTGGATGCGCGCAGCGATGAAAAAAGTTGTGGTACAGGGGGGCTGACGCGATGAAGTTATATTTCCGGTACTTTATGATCCAGCTGAAGAGCCAGATGCAGTACAAGCTCTCGTTTTTCTTCACGCTGATGGGACAGCTCATCACGTCGTTCTCCGCATTTCTCGGGATCTTCTTCCTGATGAAGCGGTTCCACGCGGTCGAAGGCTTCACGACGAACGAAGTCATGCTCTGCTTCGCGGCGGTGCTGATGGCGTTTTCGATTGCGGAATGTTTCGCCCGCGGGTTTGACCGCTTCGCGCCGATGCTCGGCAACGGCGAATTCGACCGGATCATGGTACGTCCGCGGAATGTGATCCTGCAGATCCTCGGCTCCAAGATCGAATTCACGCGTCTCGGACGCTTCACGCAGGCGGTGGTGATGTTCTGCGTCATCATCCCGACGTGCGGGGTCGAATGGACGGCGGACAAAATCCTGACGCTCGTGCTGATGATTCTCGGCGCGGCGGTGGTTTTCACGGGGCTGTTCGTCATCTACGCGGCGGTCTGCTTCTTCACGACGGAAGGGCTGGAGTTCATGAACATCTTCACGGACGGCGGCCGCCAGTTCGGCGCGTATCCGCTGGCGATCTACGGCGACGGAATCCTGAAGTTCTGCACCTACGTGATTCCGCTGGCGCTGTGCCAGTATTACCCCCTGCTCTATCTGACAGGACGTGTGGACGAACTGTGGTACGGATTCCTTCCGCTCATCTCGGTGGTATTTCTGATCCCCTGCTTCCTCCTGTGGAAGCTCGGCGTCCGGCACTACAAGTCGACGGGGTCGTGAAAAGAAAAAAATAATGCGGGGAAAACTTTTTTGAAAAAAAGTTTTCCCCGCACCCCTTTCAAAAAACTTCAAACTGACTAGATGGACAGAGTGCCGTGCAGATCTGCACCCAACCTAGTCCATCTTTTTTTTTAAAGTTTTTGAAGAGGGGTTCGGTCGAGACTTGCAAAGCAAGTCTCAAGGGAACATTTTTCCAAAAAGTTCCTCCCCGAAAAACTTTATTTCTTCACACAAGTCCCGAACATGTGGAGAACGAGCATGTCTTCGTCCTGGTCGAGGCCGTGGCTGCCGTTGCTGCCGTCGATTTCGTGGCAGCCGTGGTCGGGGCAGTAGCCGTAGAAGGTGTTGTGGTTCGTCCAGTGGGTGCGGACCGCATCCACGAGCGCGGCGAAGTCCTCGGAATTGCGGGACAGCTCGGCGAGAGCGGCGTCGCTTTCGGGAGCGTTCTTGTGCATCGTGGAGTCGTAGTTGCCGTTGTACACGACGATGAGGTCGTATTCGTCCGCCGCGATCAGCTCGAGCGCCTTCGCGTTGACTTCGTCGATCGTATCGTAGATGAAGTAGTCGAGTTCGCGTTCGAGGAAGATCTTCGCGATGCTGCAGTCGGTTTCCGCGAGGATTGCGCACTTCTTTCCGGCGCGGATGGCCGCGTCAAAGAGAGTGTCGGTTTTCAGAACCGGCTTCGTGTACTTCCGGATGCCGTGGATCTCCGGCATCGCGCCGGTGTACATGGACGCGAAGCACACGGGCGTGACGGACGGCATCACGGATTCCGCGGGAATCTGCAGGTCGGTGCGGATCAGCGCGGGGATGAACCGGTCGGTGTACTTCGGATACAGCCACAGCGCAACGGCGTCGGGGTTGTACATCAGCACGCGGTCGAACGTGTCCGTTCCGGCGGGAAGCGCACGTCTGGCGTTTTCCACAACGAGTTCGTTTGCGTCCTCGGCGCACGCCGGTTTTTCGAATCCCATCAGGGCGGCAACGGTCGCCGCCGTACGGGTGATACGGTATTTGCTGTACATGGTGAGTCTCCTTTGCGTTTTTTCTTTCATTATACTATAGTGCGGAAACGATTGCAAGAGGGGATTTTTTCACGGGGAGGACTTTTTCAGGCAGTACCGCAATGGTATCAGCTTCAGAAAAAACGAGGTTGTCTTAATGAGGTCCCTTCCGGGAGGGGGCTGTCAACTTAAGAGGAAACGAGGTTGTCTCAGTGGCTCCCTCCGGGAGGGAGCTGTCCTGGAGGACGGAACGTCCTCCCAGGGACTGAGGGAGAACGCGTCATGAGCGATTTGAATTTCTGCCGAAGGCATGCGGCTGTAAGTTTTGCTTTGATTACAAAATATAGCGACTCAAACCGATTGTGCCGCGGTCTCCTTCCACCACTTCGTGGTCCCCCTTCCTCCCGGAGGAAGGCATTTTGATAACCTCGTTTCCTCCTGAGCTGACACCCGTGCAGGGGATTTTTCTCTTCCGTTCCCGCAATGCGGGATTTTATCGCTTCCGCCTCCATTGATTCTACCGCCGTTTTGAGGTATACTGTAGTCACAGAGGAATTCCACTGGTTTATCAGACTACAGCACAAGAATCAAACGGAGGTTGTTTTTATATGAATCTCAGTGACAACATTGCAAAATACCGGAACGCCGCCGGTGAAACGCAGGGACAGCTCGCGGAACTTCTCGGCGTATCGAACCGCACCGTCTCCAAATGGGAGAACAGCGAAGGCGAACCGGACGTCGGAACGCTGATGAAAATCGCGGAACATTACGGCGTGACCCTCGACGAACTGTGCGGATTTGCGGCAAAAAAAGCGGAAGCCGAAAATACCCGCGAACCGTCCGCGGACGAAGCCGCGCTGCGGGCGTTTTCCGATGCGTTCGACGCGGTGAACCGTCTGCGCGGCAGCATTAAGGAAGAGGAACCCGACCGGTTTGTGCCGCCGAGCCTGCTGAAAGAGGATTACCGGAACACGGGGCTTCGCACCACGGGCGTGTTCACGAGCCGGATTTTCTCCCTGTTCGTCAACTCCAAAGAGAACAACATGGCACTGACCCTTCTTCGGAACCGGGACAATTTCGCATGGCTCGACACGTCCGCCGATGAGCTGACGAAGCTGCTCGGGTATCTCGCCGATCCGGACATCCGCCGTCTGGCAAAGGTCATGCTGACCGACACGTTCCCCTTCCATTACACGGCGGAATTTGCGGCGGAAAAAGCGGGAATTTCCGTGGAAAAAACGGAAGATTTCCTTGAATACGCCGCTTCCGGAACCGTGACGGAGCTGATCGAGGGGACAAAGAAAATCTATATGAAGTTCAGCGGACGCACGGCGGGACTGATTCTGGCGATCTTCTGCTGTGCCTACGAGATCACCGGCGAGCCGGAAACCTTTGAAATTTACAACGCCGATTTTCATCCGATCCTTGGAGAAAAGGAGGAAAGATCATGACATTTGCGGAAAACATCCGAAAATACCGTACCCTGCGCGGACTGACGCAGGAAGAACTGGCGGCAAAAGTCGGCGTGAGCGGTCAGGCGGTCTCGAAGTGGGAGACGAACGACACCCTTCCCGACACGGCACTTCTGCCGGATCTCGCGGATGCGCTGGATGTGTCGATCGACCTGCTGTTCGGGCATACCTGTACCTCCGCCGAAGCGGTGATGCCCGCGCTGTTCGGCTACATCACGGCGGGGGATTCCGGAAAATCCTTCGACCGCCGGACGTACGATGTGATCACGGCGGCGTACAAAGCGTCGACGTGGCGCGAGCACGGGGACGAGCCGTGGTGGAACTGGATGCCGAAGGAGCCGATGTGCCGGATTGATCTGTACACGGACGAACTGGTCGGCGTGATGTTCGACCATCCGGACTTCCCGCTCTGCACGACCGTTCCCGAACCGAAGGAGGGGTACGAATCCTACATCAACGAACATTCCGCCGCGTATCTCGCCGCGCTGTCCGATCCGGATGTTCTGAACTGCATCGTCACGATGCTGAAGCGCACGCCGGAACGTCCGCGCCGGTGCGAACTCGCCGTTCTTCTCCGCGACGCCGGAATTGCGGCGGAAAAGGAAGACGAAATTTACGGAAAGCTGAAAACGCTCGGACGTCTGTTCCACTTCTCGGACGTTGAAATCAACGGTCAGAACCGCCGGCTTCTTTCCGTCAATGCCAACAACGCCGCATATTTTCTCGGCATTTACGCCAATGCGTATGCCGCAACCTACCGGGCGGAACTCATCACCGGATGCGACGGCTGTGACCGCACCGCTCCGCTCATGCGATAACTTCCCGCACCGTTTCTTCGGAAACGGTGCTTTTTATTTATGCGAAAGATACCGCCTCATCCGGAACTTCGGAACACTTTCCCCGCAAGGAGAAGGCTGTCAACTTCAGAAGGAGCTTATTGGCTCCCTCCGGGAGGCAATGCTGTCAACTTAAGAAGAAATGAGGTTGTCTCAGTGGCTCCCTCCGGGAGGGAGCTGTCCCGTAGGGACTGAGGGAGAATGCGTCATGAGCGATTTGAATTTCTGCCGAAGGCATGCGGCTGTAAGTTTTGCTTTAATTACAAAATACAGCGACTCAAATTTTTAGTAACGCGTTCTCCTTCCGACGGCTTCGCCGCCACCTTCCTCCCGGAGGAAGGCAACAAAGATAACCTTATTTCTTCTTAAGTTGACAGCTCCCATGAAGAAAAACCTTACTCCTTCTGTAGTTTTCCCTGCAATTCCCGTCCCCAAAAAATGAATCACGCTGCTGTGCTTTTTTTCCGCATAACCCTGTACATCTGCGGTATAAAATGGTATAATAATACCAAAGTTTCACATGCAAAGGAATCCCATGCCGAAAAAATTCCGAATCCCCCTCTGGATCGCCGTTGTCCTCTGGATGGCGCTGATCTTCTCCTTCTCGATGGAGACCGCCGCCGAATCCTCCGAATCCTCCGGCGGATTCATCCGTACTCTGCTCGAAACCTTCGACCGCAATTTTCTCTCCCTCCCCTACGCCGATCAGCACGCAAAAATCGAATCCCTCTCGTATTTCGTCCGCAAATCCGCGCATTTCTGCATCTTCGGAATGCTCGGTCTGCTCGTCACGTCCGCCGTCTCGACGCACGGTCTGTCCCCGAAGAAGACCGCCGCGATTTCACTCGGCATCAGCGCGCTGTACGCCGTCTCCGACGAGGTGCATCAGTATTTTGTCCCCGGACGCGCATGCATGCTTCGTGACATGCTGATCGACACCTGCGGTGCGGCCTGCGGCGTCGCGGTCATTTCCTTCCTTATTTGTATTGTCCGTACACACAGAACCCATACCAATCTTTCAAGGAGGTAAACGCTATGGCTTTTTTTGAAGTCAAGTTCTTCTCGGACGTTCTCGGGATGTGCATGTCCATGAACGTCATCCTTCCGCAGAACGCGACGGAACCCTACCCCACGCTCTACCTGCTCCACGGTATGTCCGACGACCACTCGACGTGGTCGCGTCAGACATCCATCGAACGCTACGCCGAATACGAAGGCATTGCCGTTGTCATGCCGACGACCTATCTCGGCTGGTACACCGACATGAAGCTCGGCGGCAAGTACCGCACCTTTATCGGCGAGGAACTGCCGAAAATCTGCCGCTCCTTCTTCCCGATGATGTCGCATAAGCGCGAGGACACCTACCTCGCGGGCAACTCGATGGGCGGCTACGGCTCCGCGGCAATCGCACTGACCTATCCCGACACGTTCTCCGTTGCGGCACCGCTGTCCGGCGCGTTTGATCCAAAGTGGCTGTACCATCCGGACAACCCGAAAGACACCTATTTCTCCGACATTTTCGGCGACATCAAAGAGTTCGACGGCTCGGAAAACGACCTCTGGCACCTTGCGAAGACGGTAAAGGAAGCGGGCGGAAACGTTCCGAAGTTCTTTATCTGGTGCGGCACGGAAGACTTCCTGTTCTCCGTGAACCAGAGTTTCCGCGACCATCTCGTTTCGCTCGGCTACGATCTGACCTACACGCAGACGCCGGGCAACCATTCGTGGTACTACTGGGACAGAGAGATCCAGTCCGTCCTCCGCTACATCAAAGAATACCGCAAAATGAGAAAGGTGGTGTGAACATCCCGTGACTGCACATCCATGTGCAGCCGGTTCACACCGCAACCTTCCTTTGAAATGGGACCCAACCCATTTCATCTGCTTCGCAGAACAGGAAGCTTCAAAGTACATTCATGTCGCCGCAGGCGACAGAAAGGATAATTATGGCACTCATTCACGCAGGATTACGCTCGAACGCTCTGGGACGCGGGGTGTCGTGCGACATCATCCTTCCGCAGAAATCGAGCAAACTGATCGGCATGGAAACGGCCGAAGCGGACAAAATCAAAGTTCTCTGGCTGCTGCACGGCATGTCCGACGACTGCACGATCTGGCAGAGACGCACATCAATCGAGCGCTACGCGGCTCCGTACGGACTGGCGGTGGTCATGCCGGACGTTGAGCTGTCGTCCTACACGAACCTCGCGCACGGCGGACGGTTCTACGACTACATTGCGCACGAACTTCCGGACGTACTGTCGAAGATGTTCGGCTTCTCGACGGCGAGAGAAGACAACTACATTGCCGGTCTTTCGATGGGCGGCGCGGGCTGCATGAAGATCGGTCTGGCGAATCCGGACAAATATGCGGCGATCGGCTGTTTATCGGCGGGTGCGCTGAACTCCCCGCTTCCGGTAGAGACGAACGCTCTTGACCCGGCGAAGCAGTACTACTCCTACATCCGGTTCGACGGACGCGAGCTGGAAGGCACGGAAGAGGACGTCTTCGGCAACGCGAAGAAGATCGTTGAACAGGGGCTGCCCTGTCCGCGGATCTATCATTCGACGGGATCGGACGATTTCCTGCTCGGCGCGGCGCATCGGACGCGGGACTTTTTCCAGTCGTTCGAGGGAAATCCGTTCGGTTACACGTTCGAGGAAGATCCCGGCGCGCACACGTGGGAATACTGGGATCTCCATATTCAGAGATTCCTGGAGTTTATCAAGGAATAACGTTTTGGTTTAAAATAACGTTTTATTTTAATAGGAAGAAAAACGCCCTGCGGGCGTTTTTCAATTTTTATGCCCACAACGCACGAGACACTACGTGTCTCAGGGCGGGCGCCAAAGAGGCTTTCGCGCGAAGCCTCTTTGGAAACTCGCGCGCCAGAGGAGGGGAAGTTTCCCCT
>JAFQFS010000130.1 GCA_017398585.1 Clostridia bacterium | reverse complement strand
TCTCGGGGAAGAAACTTTTTGGAAAAAGTTTCTTCCCCGAACCCCATCTTCAAAAACTTTCAAATAAATGTATGGACAATGTCTGTGCAGATTTATCGAATTAAGATTGGAGGAAGTCTATGGGACTTAACGAACAGGTTTCCGCCGAACGGCTCCACATCGGATTTTTCGGGCTTCGCAACGCCGGAAAGTCAAGCGTGGTCAACGCCGTGACGGGTCAGGCGCTCTCGCTGGTGTCCGACGTGAAGGGGACAACGACCGACCCCGTCAAAAAGGCAATGGAACTGCTCCCACTCGGTCCGGTGGTCATTATCGACACGCCCGGTATCGACGACGAAGGTGAACTTGGCAGAATGCGCGTGAATCGCGCGATGCAGACGCTCAACCTCACCGACCTCGCGGTTCTGGTGGTCGATGCCGTGAAGGGACTGTCCGACATGGACCGCACACTGACCGCGTCGTTTGAAGCGAAAAAGATCCCTCACATCATCGCATACAACAAGTCCGACCTGCTTGACACAATACCGGAAGCCGGTGCGAACGAAATTTACGTCAGTGCGGCAGACGGTACGAACATCCATGAGCTGCGCGAAAAAATGGGACAGCTCGTAAAAACGGAAGAAAACAGCAAGCGCATCGTTGCCGATCTGCTCGAACCGAACGATTTCGTCGTACTCGTCACGCCGATCGACAAGGCGGCACCGAAAGGACGTCTGATTCTTCCCCAGCAGCAGACAATCCGCGACATTCTCGATGCGGGCGCAGTCTCCGTCGTCACACGCGACTCCGAACTTCCGCAGACGCTTGAAAAACTCGGTTCAAACGTGAAGATGGTCATCACGGACTCGCAGGCATTCGGGCGGGTCAGCCGCGACGTACCTCGGGATATTCCGCTGACATCGTTCTCGATCCTGATGGCGCGGTACAAAGGCGACCTTGCGGAAGCCGTACGCGGCGCGGCAAAACTCGATGATCTGCAGGACGGCGACATCGTGCTGATCTCCGAAGGATGCACACATCACCGTCAGTGCGAGGACATCGGTACGGTCAAGATGCCGAACTGGATCCGCAAACACACCGGGAAAGAGATCACATTCGAATTCACGTCCGGAGGCGAATTTCCGGAAGACCTCTCGAAGTACGCACTGGTCGTCCACTGCGGCGGCTGCATGCTGAACGAACGGGAAATGAAGTCGCGCATCCGCCACAGCCTCGACTGCGACGTCCCGATCACGAACTACGGCATTGCAATCGCACATATGCACGGAATTCTTACCCGCTCGATCGAACCCTTCCCGGATATTACAATGAAATGAAGCTTCGAGGGAAACCTTTTTTCAAAAAAGGTTTCCCTCCCCCTTTCCCCAAACTTCAAAATATAAAATCTACGTAAAAATTCAAAAAACCTCTTGACAAATGCGAACGGATGTGGTATTATATACAGGCGCAAGGGGAACGCCCAAGCGAATGCGCTACTAGCTCAGTGGATAGAGTGCCCGGCTACGAACCGGTAGGTCGCAGGTTCGAATCCTGCGTGGCGCGCCATGAACGGACATCGTATGATGTCCGTTTTTGTTTTGTTCGATAGTTCTCCACGGATGTTTTTTCGTAAAATTCCCGAAACCCTCTTGACAAACGAGAACAGATGTGGTATTATATATGAGCACAAAGGAAACACCAAAGTGAATGCGCTACTAGCTCAGTGGATAGAGTGCCCGGCTACGAACCGGTAGGTCGCAGGTTCGAATCCTGCGTGGCGCGCCATGAACGGA
>JAFQFS010000129.1 GCA_017398585.1 Clostridia bacterium | reverse complement strand
GGAGCAGTATCTTACGGAGTTGTTCCGGTGTCATGCTGGAACTGTAGTGTTGCCCTGGTGAAGTGAATATTCGAAAAAACGTCAGTCGCTGTAGGCTGACGTTTTTTATGTGCATGGTTCACGGTTTATTTGGCGGTTACGGAAGAATTGCCTGATCTCAGTAGTTCCACCAAATAAAAAAAGTCGGACACATCATTCCGGAGAATCTCCATGAAGTGTCCGATCTTTTTTGTTATCTTATACCTCGATGATGTCGGCCCCCAGCAGCATTGCCTCCCGAACATCCTCGGGGAAGGTCACGTTCGCGATTCCGAGTACAGCGTACTTTTTGACGCGGGCGCAAAGTTCGGGCGAGGCTTTGTCGCGGTCGGTAAGCCATGCATAATTGGGCTTGTCGAGATAGATCCAGACCGTAAGTTGTTTCCTTGGAACAAGTGCTGCGATTTCCGCTAAATCCTTTTCGGTATTCTTCCCGTCGTAATTGATTCGTGCATCGGGAAGGATCGAGAGGATTTTTTTGATGCGTGCGGTGTCGGCACAGGAAAACTCAACGTTTACACGGTACTTTTTTACAAGGTGCAGCAGAGGTTCGATTTCCTCTGTGGTGATTTTTTTGTCAAGGTCCAGCAGAACGTCGGTGCCGTCGAGCAGCTGAAGCAGTTCTTCGAGCTTCGGCACAGGTGTACCTTTGAACTGAGGTCCTTTGCAGATTCCCGCATCATAATTCAGCAGTTCGTCATAGGTCATGTCGCAGACGCGGAGCGGCTGTTCGATGAGGCTTCCGTCTTTATGACGACAGGTGCGGTTGATGGTGGAATCGTGCATCAGGACAATGACCCCATCCCTGGTGTACTGCGGGTCGGTTTCGATCTGCTCGAATTTGCTTTCAAGTGCGGCACGGAATGCGGGCATCGTATTCTCGGGCGTATAGTACACGCCGCCGCGGTGGGATCGGAAAATCATAGCCGGTCGCCTCGTTTCTCCAAAAATGGTTTTGTATATACGGCAGTCTCCTCCGGAAGTCTGCATTATTTTGTTAAGCGGCGGACATCGTATTTCGAAAGAAGAGGAGACGGACCGTTCTCTGTAACGGTCGGAAGGACGGCGAATTCACTTGCAGCGTATTCGGCGTAGATATCATCAATGTCACGGCCTTCGAGAGCTGAACCTCTGAAAATATCCGCCCAGGCCTCCTTCCAGTTTGCTGTGGGATACGTTTCATCATGACATACCCGGAAGTAGTTGAGCAGGAGATCGTTGCCTTCGGTGGAGTAGAAGTAGTCAAACCATACGAGAAAACGAACGGAATCTGCTCTGGTGGGTTCCTCGGCGATGGTCTGCATCTCCCAGCCCCTGTCGTTGTACTCGCCGTTGTTGAAGGCATAAAGGAAACGGCAGGCATCCGCAAAACGTTCGATATAGTCTTCGTATTCCAGTGTTTCGCCGTCCCATCCGTTCTGGATGGCATGTGCCAGTTCATGTGTGATGCAGTCGTAGTCTTCGGGATATTGTTCCAGCCAGCCATCGTGCAGGTGAATGAGATTTCCCGCATTCCATGCGATGCCGTAGCCTTTGTTTTCGATGTCAAGGGTGATCTGTGTGGGACTTTCGCCTGCCGCACCGAAGCGTTCGTACATCCTGGGGTAATTTGCCCAGAACAGTCTGGAGAGAACGACAATCTGCGAAGGGGCAGTTCTGCCTGCCCATCTGGTCAGACGGAGGGTGAGTTTGTATTCGATGCCGTTTACTGTACCGACCTGCTTTACTTCTTTGGTGGTAAGCGATGTGGTGACGAAATTTCCCGGAAAAACGTCAAACAGTTCCGGCGAGATCCCTTTTTCGGCGATCGGAATGCGGTGAGAAATATTTTGCATGGTGAGTTTCCTGTGAAAAAATAAAGAATAGAATGTATGGATGTTTTAATTAAAAATGATTTTCTGACGACTTTTTTCCATGACGTCTTTCGGCACGCGGTAATACTTCACGATCGGCGTGAGCCGGTGTCCGTCCACATCAGCGGCCGCTTCCGTGTCGGCATATGCTTCCGCGCCGCCGGTGACCTCCGTATACAGGAGATCGCCGTCCGCGTAGACACCATTTGCCTGTTTTGTGACAGTACCGCTTGTCTCCGCCCACAGAAGATCGCTGTTTTCACGGATGTACCACAGTCCTTCCGCAAGACGCATTGTGCAGCAGAACGGTGCTTCGTACATGTCAGACGCGAGATCGTTCCACGGGCTTTCTGCCGTGATGACCGTATCCGTGCCGGCGCCGCCGTTTGCTCGTTGGAGTGTCGCGAAGCCGTTGTGCCAGATACGTGCCGCGATCGTCCGGTATTCCGGTTTGCATGTTGCCTTGTACAGTTCGAGTGAGAGCATCAGCGAGTCGATGACCGCGCACGGTTCCGTCCAGGTGTCCGGACGTCCCCACCAGTTCAGGTTCTGATACGTGTATGTCATGCCGCCGCCGTGGACGTAGAGATCCCAGATGTCTTCGGCGCAAGTCCGGTACCATACTTCGCCGGTCACGCCGTACATCCGCATCATCGCACGTCCCGCAGTCAGCGTGCAGTGCGTCTGTGCTTTCATCGCACACTTATCCAGGGCGGAGTAGAACGCGATCATTTCGTCGAGCAGTTCCTTCAAGGCCGGATCGCGGAGGATTTTGTACGCATGGGACAGACCGTCGATCGACATGAACGCCGCACAGGTATCGGTGGAAAGGAGCCACTTTCCGCAGGTTCCGGCTTCCGACCCGCTGACACCGCCGATTTCCGCAATCTCACGATCGACCGGATAGACGGCGAATTCACCCCTGAGCGGGAGATAAAGATTCGCGGTAATGTCGCGGATAAGTTCCAGCGAATAGGCGTCACCGAACTGTTCGTAGTGTTCGCAGAGTCCGCGCAGCAGCCACGAATGACCGGAAAGCTGTTCCTCACGGATCACTCCGTCACCGCATTTGCCGAGAAAATTCTGCTCATTCACCATTGACGGCATTTTTTCGAGCATCTGCTCCATGCAGTCGATCGAACGTCCGGACATTTTGTAGTGGGACACAAACGCCAGCAGCGCGCGTCCTTCTTTGTCGCCCATCCATCCGTAGCCTGCCGGCGAAAATACATCGCCGATCTGATAATACGCGTCGTCCGCAAGTCGGTGATAATTCAGCTCGATCCGTTCGTTGAGTTCGTTCTTACATAAATCTATACGCATAACTAAAAAACCTTTCTTCTGTAAATTTAAGCCGTACTTTGTCAGTCCATTTGTTTGAAGCTTTTTGAAAGGGGTTTGGGGAAAACTTTTTCTCGAAAAAGTTTTCCCCAAGAACCTCATTTTTTCCTGATATCCCTGTACAGACCGATGCCGATGGCGGTGAGGGCGATGATGTTGGAGGTGATGCTCGGGAGAGACATGTGGAGGATGCCGTAGATCAGCCAGAGGAGCTGGGCAGGGATGGCGAGGAGCCGGATGTGCAGCGGTTTGGTGCACCAGAAACTGATGACCGCGCAGCAGGAGCCGGTCATGGGAAGGAGACTGAGAGGTCCTTCCCATGTCATCAGGCTGGAGCCGATCGTCAGAGCGACGAAGAGGTACAGCCACAGACGGGAGGACGCCCATTTTTTATCCTTGTTGTAGAATACCGTTTCGCGTCCCATGGCGATGACATTCAGTGCCGAGCCGGAATACGCTCCGATGAGTCCGTAATGCAGCGTCCAGAGAACGTCGCACGTGAATTTGCCGAGCAGGATCGTCCGGCGTTTCCGTGCGATGAACATGAAAAAGCACATCGCGGTCCCGGCAATTCCGGTGATCTGGGCAACGAGATTCCAAAATGCAGATGCGTCAGCAGCCGCCAAAAGAATATTCATAAGCAGAGTCCTGTGTGAGAATAGAGTTTGTGACTACATTATAGCGCGTTTCCGGCAAAAAAACAAGGGTGCTTTTGAAAAAGCACCCCTGCGGTATTTTTCGGGAGTTCAGCGGAACGTCAGTCGAACAGGTCGAGTTCCTTCTTCTGCGCGATGAACAGACCGCGCATGCAGTAACGTGCGACAACCGGGTCTTCGCAGCAATTGATCTGACATTTTACGAATGCTTCGTAATCTTCCTCGGACATCGCTTCGATTTCGTCCGCCATGTCGTACAGAAGACCGTAGGTGGACGCGACGGTCAGAATCTTCAGACCGTATTCGCGGGAAATATCCGTCATTTCTTCGAGAGACATGCCGTGGAACATATCACAGACGTGGGTCTTTTCCACGTTCGCCAGCTTGCGGTATGCCTTCATGCGGTCCTGCGTCTTGTAGGTGCGCATGGCGTTGAAGTACTGGCCGAAGGTCATTGCCATCGGAGACATGTACGAGAACGCAAAAATTCCGTTCGGACGGAGAACGCGCAGCGATTCCTTTACAAGAACTTCGCGTTCCGCCTTGGTGCGCATGTGGTACATCGAACCGAGCGAGATGACCGCGTCGAAACTTTCGTTTCCGAATGCGGACAGACGGTGTGCGCTCGAACAATAGGTTTCTTTCAGTTTTGCGGATTCCGGATTGGCACGGATAGTTTCCACGTGATCCATGATGAAATCCCCCGCAGTTACGGTGTAGCCGAGATTTGCCAGACGGAACGCATTCCGTCCGGTTCCGGCGGACGAGTCGAGAAGATCCCCGCTGCCCGGAAGATAACGGTCAAACAGCGCGTCGATCACGCGGTTTTCCGCTTCGATCAGTTTATCCGAACGATTTTCTTCGGCAAAATAGCCGTAATATTCAAACATATCCATAATTTACACTCCGCCTGCTTACGCTTTTTTCTGATTTAATAAAATTGGAGAGAATAGTCGCGCATGTCTTCCTCAGCAAGCCGAGGGGGTGGACATACAGAGTTTTTTGAACCTGAAATTTCCCTAACTTTATCATATCATAATTTTTTTCGGCTGTCAAGGGCTTTTTGCAAATTCTCACAAAAAACTGCGAAATTCACAAGTTTTTTCGGTTTTAACATGTGATATTTGAACACTATTTGTGTGATAATGTAACAAAATCAGAAGTGCTTGTCGAGTTTGAACACGGGAGTCATTTCGCCGATGACGGCGCCGGTCATGTTGCGGATGTTCCGGCAGGTGGTGCCGATGAGTTCGGTGGTTTCGAGTTTTTCGATGAGTTCGCGGTTGATGTCGGGAGAGATCTGACGGAGGATCTCGGCGATGACGGGCTGCCACGAGGTTTCCGTGCCGTCGTAGATCTTGAGCATGACGCCGAGGCGTTCTTTTTTCAGACCGAAGGTGTAGACGCCGGACGCACCGCCTTTGGCAGTGATGTTCGGGAAGGAGTTCATGACAGAGCAGATGTAGTCGCGTCCGCGGATGAGGTGGGGATACTGATTCATAAGGGAAGTCATGCGGGCGGTGACAGCGGTCATAGAGGAGTCGGGAAGGAGGTCGGGACACGCCATGCGGAGGTAGGATTTCGCGAGATCCGGACCGGGTACGGCGAAGACGGGGACCCCGCATCCGTCGCAGCCGAGACGGATTGCTTCGTACGGGGTGTCGGTGAACATGGAAATGACGTAGCGGATGAGCCGCTGGACGGCGGAGTCGGGCTGTTCGTAGCCTTTGCCGGAGCCGGTGAGGGCGCGCTGAACGAGGATGCAGCCGATGTGCTTGGGCGTGCAGCCGTGCCAGATCTTTTTCGGACCCTCGCCCGCGGCAAGAGCGGCGAACTTGGTGCCTTCGTGGGAGGAATAGCGCGGCTTCATGACGAGGTCGTCTTCGGTGACGCCGGTTTTTGCCATGAGGGACTGTACAACGTCGGTACAGTAGACTTCGCCGGCGTTGGAGCCCGCCATGATGGCACATTCATCATCGGACAGACCGTATACTTTGTCGAGGCCGAGCAGGAGAACGGGCAGCGCCTGAATCGGTTTGGAGGAAGAACGGAAGAAATAGTCGTCGGTATAGCGTCCGGCGGAGTATTCGACGCCGCGTTCGGAGACGACGCACACGGTACCGCAGTGGACGTTCTCCACCATTCCGCCGCGGGTTTCGGTTGTGAGGATGGACATATAAAATTTGTTTCTCGGGGAAAACTTTTTCTCAAAAACGTTTTCCCCGAACCCCTTTCAAAAAACTTTAATCCGGGATAGAGGATTTAGATTATCTACATTTATTATATAACGGTAAAGGTTTCTTGTCAAGACGGGGATTTTATACAGACTGATTTTGGATTTGGAAAATTCTCATTTGACTTTAGTCTGCGCCAGGATGCCGTTATTGACGTTTGTACGATAGTGGGGTATAATACATTCAGGACGTGCGCACAGTCTGAAATTTTTTCTGAAGGGGACCGTTTTTATGAGCGAATTGAAAATACCGGAAGTGATCCTTCGCGAACGGCGAAAGAAAAATCTGACGCAGGAAGAACTCGCGTCATCACTTGGCGTATCCCCGCAGGCGATCTCAAACTGGGAGCGCGGCGGGTATCCCGACATCACGCTGCTCCCGCGGATTGCGAATTATTTCGGGATCACGGTGGACGAGCTGATCGGGAACGATGAAGTGACGCGGGAGGAGGATATCAAAAGTTTTACGGACTGGTTTCTGAAACAGCCTGACATCCGATCGTCGTGGGCGGAACGTCTGGCGAAAGCGAAGGAATACTACCGGAAATATCCGCAGGACTATGACATTATGCACTATCTCGGCTGGGCGATTTCGTGCAGTCTGCCTGCAGATGCGGAACATATGGCACTTTTGCGGGAGATACACGAGAAGATCATGAACGGATGTACGGACGAATGGTACCGGCGGGAGTCGATGCACCGGATGTGCTTCGCCTGTCCGGATGATGAACTGGAAATGTGGATCGGGAAAAGTGAACTGGAATGGTCGGAAGCCGTGGCAATCGGAGAATTGCGGGAGGAACGATGCTGGCGGCAGGAGCGTTTTGAGGAATATCGGACAGAGCGGAACAAAACCGATCTGATGGTATTCATGCACTACATCGGGCGGAACTGGTGGCAGTTCCACGACCGCGACAGCACGGCGGCGTATGACGAGCCGGAGCATACCGCAGCGTGGGAGTGTCACAAAATGCGGCTGCTGGAAGTGTTCGACGGAAACGGTGTGCCGGAAGCGTGGCTCGGGTGTTATGCAGAGTGCTGTCTGCGTTCGGCGGGGGCTATGATCGGCTGTGGACGGGTGGACGAAGGTTTCGTACAGCTTGAACGTGCGTTTGAACTGTACGGGAAGTGGAACCGGATTCCGAAGAAGACGTGGCTGAAACTCGGAAACGCGGGAGCGTTCGGAGAAGCGGAGATCGAGAAAGACGGGGATTCCACCATCCGTTATGCCGATGGGACAACCCACTGGGCGCCATATCTGTGGTTGTTCTGGCAGTTAAAGGGGGATATTTACTGTGCGTTGTGTAAATGGAAGTGGTTTGAAGATGTAAAAGACGATCCGCGTTATCTTGATGCGCTGGAACGCGCGCGGATCATGGGAGACTATCCGAAGAACTGAACGGGTCGGCGGAAATCCAACGCGGCGTAGGATTTGCATCAAAACGGCGTCTATTGCGCGGATGGGCGGATTGTGGTATAGTTAAATCAGAAACAGCGCTGGTTCAAATTTCATGGAAATGAGGAACTTTTATATGACCATCAATCTTGCCGAACCCCTGCGCCGTCTTCGTACCGCGCGCGGAATCACACAGGAGACCCTTGCGGAGTTTCTGGGCGTGTCGTCACAGGCGGTTTCCAAATGGGAACGCGGGGACGGACTGCCGGACATTACGATGCTCCCTCCGCTCGCCAACTATTTCGGCGTCACGCTCGACGAACTTATGAATATGGACGAGCTTCGAAACCGGGAAAAGCTGGCGGATATGAAGAAGAAACACCGTGAACTGCGTTCTGCTGGGCAGGAGGAAGAGGATCTTGTATTACTGCGGGAAACGCTGCGGCAGTTCCCGAACGATTATGAAACAATGGCGGAACTTGCGGAATATCTTCCGGATTCCCGGGAAGGTCTGACACTTTGCCGCCGGATTCTGGATTTCTGCCCGGATAACGATCTCCGCAGTTATGCGGCGTATCAGGAAGCGAGCCTTTTGTTTTCCCTTGACAGAAAGGACGAAGCTTTTGAAAAAACCAAAAAGCTGCCGCCGCTCGAATATTGCCGGGAACTGAATATCATGTGGATGCTTCACGGCGAAGAACGCGTGAAACAGTGTCAGGAGACGATCCGTCTGCTCGGATGGGCGTTTTACGGACAGATCGAACAGCTTGCAGATGAAGAGGTGTTCGATCCTGAGACTTGCATTGCGTTATATCGGAAGGCGCTCGATCTGTACGATGTGCTCTACGGGGACGGAAATATGTGTTATACGCATCTGCGTGCGGCAAACTGTTATTACCGTATGGGACTTTATGCGCTTGAACTGGGACAGAACGACCGCGCCGTCGTATATTTCGAGCAGGCGGCGGATCATGCGAAACGGTTTGATGCTCTGCCGGAGAGGGTGTCGTTCACATCGCTTCTGCTGAACCGGCTCACGTTTGAACGGGAGAAGACGTGTGGTGTAGGGACGTATACGCAGGAGATGCGCGGCTGGCTGGAGGAAAAGGAAACACTCAGAGCGAGCGGGTGGTATAACGAAGTTCTCGCATTTTTCGAATAACTTTTGTAAACATTTCGTGATTCCGTGGGATTTCCGGGAATTTTATGTTATACTGAAAAAAACATTTTCCACAGGATCGTTATGACAAAAACAGCTTTTTACCTTCTTTCCTTCACGTGGGGACTTCCCATCACCCTCGCCGGATGTGCGGCTGCCGCTATGCATATTTTGTGCGGGCACAAACCGAAAAAGTGGGGCTACTGCTGGTACTTTGAGTACGGCGAACGTCACTGGGGCGGAATGTCGCTCGGGATCTTTTTCTTCAAGGACAAAAGCCTCAGCACGCACATCAAGAACCACGAACACGGGCACGCCATCCAGAACTGCTGGCTCGGGCCGCTCATGCCGTTTATCATCGCAATCCCGTCGTTCTCGCGCTACTGGTATCGGGAATATCAGATGCGGGTCCGCCATGTACAGCCACGGACACATTACGATGCAGTCTGGTTTGAGGGACAGGCGACGAGGCTCGGGACGGAACTGATCCGGCAGATCAGCGAAAAAAAGAACAGTGAAAAGTGAGGGAATCACGATGAAGATCGCATTTTTGGGAGACAGCATCACGCTCGGTTATGCACTCGAACGCAGGGAAACCGATCGGTTTCCCGCTGTATTCTGTCGGATGACCGGACATGAGGAGATCAACCTCGGCATTACGGGGACGCTCGTGGCGCGTGCAGGGCTGAGCGCGTCCGATGGGACGGCGTACGTTGACCGGTTTCCGCAGACAGCGGGAGCGGATTATGCTGTTGTGTTCGGCGGGACGAACGATTATTTCTGGAGCGACACGCCCATTTCGGGCGGAGACGGGGATGTGTATTTCGGAAATGCCGTCCATACGCTGTGCCGGGGATTGCTTGCGATGTTTCCGAAGGAGAAGATTTTGTTTCTCACGCCGTATCCGCACCACGGGATCGGGAATTTCGCGGGCGGTACGTACTGGCGTGAATCGAGCGAACATGACACGGACTGTGTGAATTTTGTCGGACACACGCTGACGGATTACGCGGATGTATTGTGTAGCATCTGTGAGGAATACGGGATCCGGGTACTGGATCTGCGGAAATGTGAGGAGCCGTTTGACTGGCGGAGCATGACTTCGGACGGATGTCACCCGAACCCGTCGGGGCATCGCTGGCTGGCAGAGAGGATTATGGAGGTATTGAGATGAGATTCGCGAATGTGACGATTGTACTTTTTCTGCTTCTTGCGGTGATTGGCGCGATTGCCGGCTTTATCGGCGGACGGATCTACAAAAAATCCCGGATGCGGGCACGGATGCCTAAGCATAGGGGACTGAAAATCGAAGTTCTTGCACGTGACTTCACCGTCTGCAAGGTGACGGATTACAGCGGAGTCGATCTCACCGAACGGTTCTGTTTTGTCGGAAAGACGGATGAGGAGAATTCGCTCGTGTGCGAGACGTCCCGCGTGCCTTCGAACACAACGGAGCGGGCGGACGGATGGCGTGCGCTGCGGATTGCGGGGACACTGGATTTTTCGCTTGTCGGGATTCTTGCGGAGCTGTCGGCGGTGCTTGCGTGTCAGAACATTGGGATTTTTGCCGTATCGACGTACAATACGGACTATATTTTGCTGAAAAAAGACCGTCTCGAAGATGCCGTTCGGGAACTTGAGGCGGCAGGATATACGGTGGTATAACGAAAGGACAGGGGAACCTGTCCTTTGCTTTTTCAGAGGTATTTTCGGATGCGTTCGACGAGATCACGGTAACGGTTGTCCTCCGCGACGGCGGCAAATCCGGCGGGAATACGGTCTCCGGCGAGGGTACGCAAAACGCTTTCGGGATTTGTGCGGCCGCGTTTTTTGATGCTGCACCGGTCGAAAATTCCGTTGTCCGTCAGTTCTGTCCCGACCGGAATCGCGAACCATTCCTCATAGCAGGCGACTGCGGTTTCGAGTGCGTCAAAGCCTTCGTCGGTTTTTCCGCACCGGAACAGAGCTTCCGCGAGATTCTGATGGAACGAAGCGTACCGGGAACTGCGGTTGCGGGCGTTTTTTCCGGTGAACAGGGCATCGAACAATGCGATCCGGTGACGGTATGCAGAGATTTTCTGTTCCGGTGTGGTCAGGTTCATTTCGAATTTCTGATCGAGGTACTGGTACAGCGTCAGCATGTTTTCCTGCTTCTGCTGTTCGAATTTTTCCATCTGCCCGCGGTCGTAGTAGCGATCCTCGCGGCGTTCCCATTCGGTGAAGTCGTAGGTGCCGGGGACACGCGCAAACCATTCCTCCACATTTTCGTCGTCTTCGGCGAAAATCATAGAGTAGACGGCGTGCATCCGGACGGTTTCGGTAGGGCATTTTTCCATGATCCGACGGCAGATTGTGCGCAGTTCGGGCATTTTTTCGCCCGGATGGACGGAATAGCCGCGGGTGAGGGAACGGCAGTAGATGTCGATGACATCCCAGTCGTACGGATATTCGCGGTATGCCTGTGCGGCGAGGGTGACGGCTTCGTCACCGTGTCCCGACAAACGAAGACGTTCGTATTCGCTGCAGTAAAAACGGATATGTTCTTCGCGGCTTATGATATCGTTGCCGATCAGGGTATCAACGGTGATGCCGAAAAAATTCGCGAGAACCGGAAGCATCGTGATGTCGGGGTAGCCGTCGCCGCGTTCCCATTTGGAGACGGCTTGGTAGGAAATTCCGAGAAATCCTGCCAGTTCTTCCTGGGTCATGTCACGGTCGCGGCGCAGTTTACGTAGATTTTCAGAAAGGGTGATTTTCATAAATGTTCTCCTGTGTAGCCGGTATTGGAATCCGTACGGTTCTGAATAAAGGATACCACACCTTTGGCGAGAGAGCAATAACCGCGTTTTTGTATAAAAACTCAACGGATAGTAGAAAAATCACGGCAGAAGCGCAGTCGCTTCGTCCTGTGTCACGGTTTTCAGGAGGTACAGCATATACACCAGCACCGCAATCCCCATAACTGCCGTAAACATCACGGTTACGGGATCCCATATGGTGCCGTGTCCGAGCGTCGGGACGAGTGTGCCGCCGAGGTTGTAGATGCCGTGGAGGATCACGCAGAACCAGATACACTGTGTTTTCAGCAGAACGACCGCGCACATCCCGCCGATGAGGAAGGAATACCCCGTCTGAAGCAGGACAGCAGCGGGGGACATGCCCGAAAACAGGTTCACCAGATGAACGGCGGCGAACACGGCGGAGGAGAGGACGGTTGGCAGGAAAGCGGAGTTTTCGCGGAAGGACTGCAGGACGTTCGGGAAGAGGAATCCGCGGAACGTCAGTTCCTCGAACAGTCCGACGGAAGCGGACTGCAGGACGAGAAGGAGTACGTCGGTGATTCCCGCGTCGATGACGGCCGCGCCGGTGAACAGCCCGATGAGCGGGAAATTGTTGACCGCCACAGCTGCGGCGGGGAGGAGACAGACGAGAGCGCGGCGTTTTTTCGTCATGCCGAAAACACGACAGCCGTTTTTTCGGATGAGCAGGAAAAACAACGCACCGCCGGCGGTACGTGTGAGGACGGTACGGATCATTTCGTTCCGGAGAGGGTTGTCTGTGAATGCCGGCCGTGTGATTTCGAGTATCATCAGAACGGCTGCGGAGAGGAGCAGGAGGGCGGTCATGCGGTCAGGACGTTTCATTATGTTCCCTCCGGTTTCGGATGAAAAGGATGACAAGTCCGGCGGCGATCAGAAGGACGGAGGTGAGCTGCGAGGGGGAGAGAAACTCCACCAGTGTCGCGCCGCGGTCGTCCGCCCGAAGAAATTCGGCGAAAAAACGCCAGATGCCGTAGCCGCACAGGTACAGGGGAAGTCCGCATCCGGTGTGTTTTTCGGTGTAACACCACAGGAATGTGCACAGTCCGAAGAGAAACAGGGCTTCGAACAACTGTACGGGGATTACGCGGATGCCGAGATTCACATGGTACAGTCCCCATTCCGCCGGACGTCCGTGGCAGCAGCCTGCCATGAGGCAGCCGAGACGTCCGAAAGTGTGGGCGGCGGGGATACAGACGGCGAACAGATCTGCGATGAACGGGAACGACGTACGGTGCAGACCGTCCGGAAAATAAAAATGTCCGGCGGCGAAATAGACGGTGAGAAACAGAAAGATACCACCGAGAAGACCGCCGAGGAAAGTCGCGCCGGTGTCGGCGTTCAGGCGGAACGTGCCGTCCGCGAGAAAGTCGTAGCATGCCTGCATGAAAACTGCAGAAAAATAGCCGCCGACGACGGTCAGTACCGCGTCGGCGAGGACAAAATTGTGCAGCCGGACGGATAGTCCGCGCTGTTCGGACAGGTGACGGAACATCACCATCGCGCAGAAAATGCCGCCGGCTGCGAGCAGTTCATACAGACCGAGACCGAAGATCAGGTCGTACGGATACATATTTTATTTACGCTTGGAAACCCATGCTGCACCGAGGAGCGCAGTAATAACGATCGCACCGCCGCCGATGAAGGAGCCGCATCCGCCTTCTGCTGCGGGAGCTGCTGCATCCGGAGTTTCAGCTGCGGGAGCATCTTCTGCTGCTGCATCTGCTGCGGGAGCTTCTTCTGCTGCAGGTTCTTCTGCGGGAGCTTCTTCAACGGGAGCATCTTCTGCGGGCTTTTCTTCAACAACCGGTTCCGGTTCGGGTTCCGGTTCCGGAGCAGGTTCTTCCTTCACGATTTCCGGATATACATAAGCTGCGAGTTCGTCTGCGGAGAGTGCCTTCTGGATGTAGGTACCTGCATAGTTCAGACGGGGACCGGTGGAGGTGCTGAGGTCGGTTTCGCCGCTGTATTCAAGTCCCCAGTATTCGAAGACGTGTTCACCCTTGTCGAGTTCCATGGTGATGTTGTACCAGTAAGCAACCTGGTAAACGTGGGAAGTGGTCACGCCGGTTTCCGCGTTGACGAGGTTGGTGTCCGCAACGTCTGCGGGAGTATAGTCGTAGATGTAATCGCTGGAGAACGCACCCTGCGTGTCGGAGATGTTGACCTGATATTTCTGACCGCCGTCAACGGAGATACAGAAACCACGGTCCTTGGCGTCGTTGCCGATGTTTTCGGGCTTGATCTGAGCAGCGCCGACGACAACGAATTCATAGGTGCCGGCTTCTTCAATGTTGAAGGTGTAGATCATCGGAGTGGTCATATTGGACCAGATCATCGGATACCAGAAGGATGCGGTACCTTCTTCAAAGTAGTTGATGTAGTAGTCTGCAAAGTAGTCTTCAAAGGTTACATCGGAAATGGTAACGAAACGGTCGCCCATACCGGGTTCCTTGTAGTCTGCAGACGCAACATCGTTTTCAAACTCCTGTGCCGGGAGGTGGATTGCATCCATGCGGACGATCGGGAGCTTGTTGGTGTACATTTCCAGAGCGGTGGAAACGCTGACCTTGTCGGTGATGTCTTCCGCAGCGGCGGATACCGATACGCACATGGTTGCGCAGAGAACGGCGGACATCAAAAGAGCAAAGAATTTTTTCATTGCTGTGTCTCCTTATTAAAAATTGAGATATCGCACAAAAATGCTGAATTCAGTATACATCAATTTGAAGGTTTTGTCAAGTTTTATGAGATGAATATTTTGTGAAGACGACGACGTTTTTTGCAGAATCCATCCGGCGAATTCAGTCGGAAGGAAAGTATTGATATTTCTGACCGCATATGGTATAATTATAATAGAGTGATATACCCGAAAGGAATGTTAACATTGGATAACGAAAAAAAGCTCGGAGAAACGATGCCGGATGACTCCGCGGAAGTGTTTGAAGAAGCCGCGGACGTTCCGGAAGAGCCGCACGACGGCGTCGTGATTGAAAATTTTGACGATGAAAAGGACGGGGACGACGAACTGTACGAAAGGTACGTCGAACTCATGAATCAGGAGGACGAGGAAGAGGACGACATTGCGGCGGTGGCAGAACGGATCACCGGCGAGCGTCATTCAAAGGTATCGACGGCGGCACCCCTGCGCATCCGTGACAATTCCGCACAGACCGCTCCTCAGGCGACCTCCATGCCGGTACGGAAGCCGCAGGTACCGGTGGTTCCTCCCGTACATCCGCCGATAACGGGGGAAGTACCCGTACATAATAAACCGGACAGCAGAGAAAAACTGCAGGCCGCAGCCGCCGGAAAACAGGCAAAGCGGAAGCAGACGCTGACCGTTGTGGTTGCGTCGGTGCTGGCGTTTCTGATTATGGTGACGTCCGTTGTGGCGGTCGTCAATGTGGTGCTCAACCGGGAAGAACCGGAACTTCCGGAGGAACTGCCGGGCAGCGAAGAGATCCTGCCGGAGGAACTGCCTTCGGAAGATGCCGTGGATACGACGGAAGATCCTCTGCCCGAAGAAACGGAGCCGGAGGAACCCGTTTCCGAAGAGACGGAACCTGAGACCGAAGAGGAAACGGTGGAAGAGCCGGAACCTGCAGAACCCGAGCAGCCGATTGAACCGGAACCTGTTGTGGAACCGGAGCCGGTACCCGAATACACGGTAACGCTCGATTTCTATGACCGTGACGATATCACGGCGACAGTGACGCAGATGACGCTGGCGGAAGTGTATGCTGCGGTCGGCTATACACCGCGCGAGAGCGACCGTCCGGCAGTCGGAATGGATTATGTGATTTCCTCCGACGACTGGATCACGATCGGCACGGCGGAATACAAAAACGTGAGCGTGAAGGAAACGATCCCCTACGGAACCGACGTTATTGAAGTGGATACGATCCCGCGCGGGGAAAAGAATTACATCAGTGCCGGTGAAAACGGCGAAATGACACGCGTCTACACGGTCGAATACATCAACGGTGTGGAACAGAACCGGACGTTTGCCTATGAGGAAGTGACCAAATGGGCGGTGAACGAAAAGTATGAACTCGGTGTGGGAGGGTCTTTCACTAACGCTCACGGGATTACGTACACCTATTCCTACCGCCGCACGGTTCCCGCGACATATTACAATCTGGAAGGTCTGACCTATCTCGGAACGATGGCGGACGAATCGGTCATCGCGGTTGACCCGAACAATATCCCGCTCGGCACGAAGGTATACGTCAAGAACGACACCTATGACTTCGGCGTGCGCGTTGCGTCGGATACCGGACCGAAGGTAGAAGAATGGCAGATCGACATCTGGCTGTCGCCGTACAACCCGCAGTTTGCATCCTTTGCTCAGACCGGTTATCATTACGATATGGAAATTTATTATCTGGATTAATTTTCTTGGGGAAAACTTTTTTGGAGAAAAAGTTTTCCCCAAACCCCTTTCAAAAAACTTTAAACTATGATGGATTGACAGAGTAAGCGCAGGGCGTTCGAGTCTGGAATTTTATCATCTGTACAACATTTTTATCTTTCTGATTTGCACCCAAACTTTGTCTGCCCGATTCGTTTAAAAGTTTTTGAAAAGGGGTCCGGACGAGTCTGCTGCGCAGCCTCAAAAACTTTTTTCAAAAAGTTTCTCCCCGCAAAACCATATTTAAACGGAGGTATATATGGATTTCACAAGAATGCGTGAGTTTCAGGACTGGCTGGTGAACTGGAGAATTCCCGGCAACGACTGCTCGATTTTCGCGGGTGGTGAAGAAGTCTACCGCTACACGACCGGATGGGCGGATGCGGAAAACGGCCGGAAGATGCGCGGTGATGAACTGTACTATTTCTGGTCGGCGTCGAAGGTGATCACGACGAGCCTTGCGCTGCGTCTGCACGAATCCGGACTGTTCACGATGAACGACCCGCTGTACGAATATATTCCGGAATTCCGGAACATGATGATACGGACGAAGATCGACGGACGGGACGAGCTGGTTCCGGCGAAAAATCCGATCCGTGTCGGGCAGCTCTTCAATATGACGGCGGGATTTGACTATAACTTCAACACGCCGGCAGTGAACGATCTGCGGAAAAAAACGGACAACAAGTGTTCCACGCTTGACGTGGTGAAGGCGATTGCGCAGTCGCCGCTGTGCTTTGAACCCGGCACGAAGTGGCAGTACAGTCTGTGTCACGACGTACTTGGAGGCTTCATTGAAGCGGTATCCGGCAAGCGTCCGCGCGATTACGCGAAGGAAGTGCTGTTCGATCCGCTCGGCATGGACGACACGTGCTACAATCTGCCGTCGGCGGACAAAATGGCGCGGATGGCGGTCCAGTACGACTACCGCGACGACCTCGGCAGATACCTGCCGACGAAGAACGTCTGCGGACACATCCTCGGTGAAAACTACGACTCCGGCGGAGCGGGCATCATTTCCGGCTGTGCGGACTACATGAAATTTGCGGCGTGCATCGCGAACGGCGGCACGGCGAAGAATGGCTACCGCTATCTCTCCCGCGCGACGATCAATCTTTGGCGGACGAACACGCTGACGGATGAGCAGATCGTGCGCGACTTCTCTTGGAATCAGCTCGCGGGCTACGGTTACGGCTACGGTGTACGGACGATGATGCGCCCGGAAAAGGCGGGCGCGCTCAGTCCGAAGGGCGAATTCGGCTGGGGCGGCGCGGCCGGTGTATGGGTCATCCTCGATCCCGACAACAACGTTGCGCTCGTCTACACGCAGCACATGCTGAACAATCAGGAACCGTTTATCTCGCCGCGCCTGCGGAATATTCTGTATGCGTGTTTATAAAATGGGGATTCTTGGGGGAAACTTTTTTGAAAAAAAGTTTCCCCCAAACCCCTTTCAAAAAACTTTATACTGGGAATGGATATGAGAGAAATTGCGGATTTGAAAGAAAACTTTATTACACAGGAAGTTTATTCGGTTTATGCGGACTGTATGTTTGAGCCGACGTGGGAGAAGTTCTGCCGCAAGGCGGACGGCTTTCTGCGGGATCCGGAGGTTTCTGTTTTCGGCTACCGTGAAAACGGTGCTCCGGTCGGAGTGATTGTCGTACGGAAGGGCGGGAACACTGCGGAAATCTGCGGAATCGCCGTGAACAAAGCGGATCGCGGACGCGGTATCGGCGGACGTCTGATCCGGTATGCGGCGGAGTGCCTTTCGCCGGATGTACTGACGGCGGAAACGGACGACGATGCGGTGGAATTTTACCGGAAATGCGGTTTTCGGACGGAGGCATTCACGGAAACATACGACGGCGGCGAATGCCGGCGGTACCGGTGTGTGCTGCGGAAAGGATGAATCATGGCGGAACTCTGGGATATTGTGGATGAGCACGGGAATCCGACCGGACGGTTTCACGAGCGCGGCGTGCCGATGAAGCCGGGAGATTATCATCCGTCGGTGATTGTGTGGATCGTAAACGGGTGCGGGAAATTTCTGATTACGCAGCGGTCTCCGGAAAAACGTGCGGGCGGTATGTGGGAAACGACCGCCGGATGCGCGGTGGCGGGAGAGGATTCCCTCACGGCGGCACTTCGTGAAGTGCGCGAGGAAGTAGGGCTGCAGCTTGATCCCGCAGACGGTGTGATCTATAAGGAGTATCCTTACCCTCACAGCAGCGGGGATGGTGCGTCGTACAATACGGTCTGGGTCTTCCGTACGGAATATGATACGGCGGACGTGGTTCTTCAGCCGGGAGAGACCTGCGGTTTCATGATGGCGGACGCGGAAACGGTGCTCCGGAGGATGCGGGAAGGGACGTTCATCCCGTACGATTTCTTCAGCGATCTGTGTGAAACATTCGGACTGCGGAAATAACCGGCGGTTTCGGAGAAAACAAAAAAGACGATTCGGTGGAATCGTCTTTTCTATATTCGTTTGAATTAGCCGAGCTTGGTGGTGTTAACCTTGATGCCGGGGCCCATCGTGGAAGCGATAACGCAGTTCTTGATGTACTGACCCTTAGCAGCTGCCGGACGAGCCTTGATGATCGCGCCAACGAGAGTGTTGAAGTTTTCAGCAAGCTTATCAGCACCGAAAGATGCCTTACCGATCGGGCAGTGGATGAGGTTGGTCTTGTCAAGACGGTATTCGATCTTACCGGCCTTAGCTTCGCTGATTGCCTTCGCTACGTCCATGGTAACAGTACCGGTCTTCGGGTTCGGCATGAGACCCTTCGGACCGAGCACACGACCGAGACGACCGATGGTACCCATCATGTCGGGAGTAGCAACAACAACGTCGAAGTCGAACCAGTTTTCCTTCTGGATCTTTTCAACAAGATCTACGTCGCCAACATAGTCAGCGCCAGCTTCTCTTGCTGCGTTTGCGCGGTCGCCCTTCGCGAATACGAGAACGCGAACGGTCTTACCGGTACCGTTGGGGAGAACAACGGAGCCACGAACCTGCTGGTCAGCGTGACGACCGTCAAGACCCATGCGGAAGTGAACTTCGATGGTTTCGTCGAACTTTGCCTTGGAAGTCTGGCAAACGAGAGCCAGAGCTTCTGCCGGATCATATACCTTGGACTTTTCGATCAGCTTTACGCTGTCTACGTATTTCTTACCCTTAAACATTCTTTCCGTCCTCCTCAGTCTTCAACAACTACGCCCATGGAGCGAGCAGTACCAGCGATCATGCTCATAGCTGCTTCGATGGAACCTGCGTTGAGGTCCTTCATCTTGGTTTCAGCGATCTGGCGAACCTGATCCTTCTTGATGGTAGCAACCTTGGTCTTGTTCGGAGCTGCGGAAGCGGTTTCGATGCCGCATGCCTTCTTGATCAGAACGGGAGCCGGCGGGGTCTTGGTGATAAAGGTGAACGAACGGTCAGCGTAAACGGTGATAACTACCGGAATGATAAGACCGATGTCATTCTTGGTTCTTTCGTTGAATTCCTTGGTGAAGTTCGGGATAGCAACACCGTATGCACCAAGCGCAGGACCTACCGGCGGCTGGGGAGTAGCCTTACCAGCGGGAAGCTGAAGCTTGATATAGCCGACAATTTTCTTTGCCATAGCAAATTTCCTCCATATGTGGTTTCTGACGAGAGACTTTACAAAAAAATTAATCTCTCTCCCACTAATCTGATGCATTTGACGGCTGCATCGCACCGTAAACAATCAGAGCGCGGAACTCAGTCCTTGGCTCTTTCGACACATTTCTTGTCGAGGGTGACGGACATATCACGGCCGACGGTGGAGACGACGACGGTAACTTCGTCGGTGTCTTCGTTGATGGCGTCGAGCCGTCCGCTGTAGCCGCGGAACACGCCGTCGATGATGTTGACGAGATCGCCGATCTGGAAGGAAGCGGAAGTGGTTACTTCGGGTTCTTCACGGATGATGGCGGCAGCTTCTTCGTCGGTGAGCGGAACGGGCTTGGATCCCGGACCTACGAAACCGGTCACGCCGCGGATGTTGCGGACGATATGCCATGTTTCATCGCTCATTTCCATTTTGATGAGGACGTAAGCCGGGAAAATTTTATTCTCGACTTCGCGTTCCTTACCGCCGTCGGATTCGACGACGATTTCCGTGGGAATACGGATGTCGACGATTTTATCGCCGAGACCACGGTTTTCCACGATTTTTTCAAGATTTGCCTTAACTTTGTTTTCGTAGCCGGAATAGGTGTGCGCGACATACCAACGCAGACCTTGGTTCATTTCATTAATATCGCTCATTAAATTACTGTAACCTCCGTAATTGTTGCAGATGTATGATCACACACGGCGGGGGCTTTTGCCGTACTCAGATGAGGCGGCTCAGGCCGACGATTGCTCCGGAGAAGCAGTAGTCGAGAATACCAAGAACAGCACTGATAATCAGAACGCTGATGATAACGATAATGCTGTTCGAGCGAACGGAACTCCAGGATGCCCACGAAATCTTTTTGCATTCGGACTTAAGGGACTTGAACCATGTGCCGAGTCTCTGACCGAGGGAGGGCTTATCTTCCTTCGGCTTATTTTCCTTAGCGGGTTTCTTCGCTTCGGACTTTTCGAGTTCGGTCTTGTTTTCCTTTTCAGCCATGTTGAAAAAGCTCCTTACTCGAAATTATTTGGTTTCCTTGTGCAGGGTGTGCTTGCGGCAGAAGCGGCAGTACTTGTTGAGTTCGATTCTGTCAGGGTCGTTCTTCTTGTTCTTCTTTGTGTCATAGTTGCGAGCTTTGCATTCGCTGCATGCAAGAGTGATCTTAACTCTCATTGATCGGCACCTCCTTGAAGATTTTGACGTGCGGGATCGCCCGTCCTTTGTTGTACCTCCCTCTGCGGGGCTTTCTGCGGCGCGGACTTACTGCCTGTCTGCGCGCAAAAAAATAGCCCTCTGCGCGAGGTGCATTTATTATATCATACGGTGAATCTTTTTGTCAACGGGTAATTTGTATAAAATTAGACTTTCCTTATGTTTTCGGTTGATTTAAATGGATGGAAAAACTTCCCCCGGCGGACGGATTTCCGGGGGGGGCGGAATAATAAGGAAGAAAAACTCCCTTACGGTCGTTTTTCTGAATTGATGTGCCTGCGCGGCACGGCGCAAAAGAGGTCCTCGCGCGGGACCTCTTTTGAATCACCCGCGCCAGAGGATGGGTCCTCTGGACACCTCTCGTTCCTGAAGCTGAATAGTCGGGAATACCGTCGAAACGGTTATTCCGGCAAAATAGTGGAGCAGAATATGGGCTGACCGCGGGATGAGGAGTTTCTTTGGCTGACCGCTGGGATTCTTTCTGTGATTTTTTGGGGATTTGCGAAATTATACATATCGCGGGCATTGCGGGATGGAAATTTTGTCATATGTTTTTTTGAAAAACGTTTACAAAACGGCGTTTTTGTGATATAATATCATCCGGACTGCCCGTTTCCCGGTTGACGGATGCAAGACCGTACAGCGGTACATCACCCGCCGTCTGCTGCGCTTCGGGACAATGTCCGTATGAAAATTTTTACAGGTGAAAGGAGCTTACTACAATGCTCACCAAGGAAAAAAAGCAGGAAATCATCGATACTTATAAGGTTCACGAAGGCGACACCGGTTCTCCGGAAGTTCAGATCGCTATCCTCTCCTACAGAATCGACACCCTTACTGAACACCTCAAGGCTAACAAGAAGGACCATCACAGCCGTCGCGGTCTTAACAAGATGGTTGGTCACCGCCGCAACCTTCTCGGTTACCTCAAGGAAAACGACATCGAACGTTACCGTGCAATCGTTGAAAAGCTCGGTCTGAGAAGATAAGTATCCCCGAAACAGGCGTTTCATTTCAAGTTAAACTGGCACCAATACTGCGGCGGACTGCGGATTTACCCGTGTAAAATCCGCCGCAGTATCTTTTTTCGTAAGCACGGAATATGCGGTAACGCCGCTCCGGATTAGCAGTTAAACAAGGACACGAAGTGCGTCGCGTTTTTGTTTAAGTGCTGAGCCTCAGCGGTGCGGGTATTCCTTCCACATGAATTTTATTTACAGAAAGGTATACTGATATGTTTGAGAATTACAAGACTTTCTCCTACGATCTCGCCGGCCGTCCCCTCGTGATTGAAACCGGTAAGATGGCAGGTCTCGCAAACGGTTCCGTACTCGTTCGCTACGGCGACACCGCAGTTCTCGCATGCGCTACCGCATCCGAAAGACCGCGTGACGGCATCGACTTCCTTCCCCTTTCCATCGACTTCGAAGAACGTCTCTACGCTGTAGGCCGTATCCCCGGTTCCTACCTCAAGAGAGAAGGACGTCCGAGCGAAAAGGCAATCCTCACCTCCCGTGTGATCGACCGTCCCGTTCGTCCGCTCTTCCCGAAGGATCTCCGCAACGACATCGCGATTTCCCTTCTCGTTATCGCGGTTGACCACGACTGCTCTCCCGAAATCGCCGGCATGATCGGTGCGTCCATCGCACTCTCCATTTCCGACATTCCGTGGAACGGCCCGATCGGCGGCGTGTTCGTAGGTCTCACCGAAGAAGAAGGTCTCATTATCAACCCGACCGCAGAACAGCGTGACCGCAGCAGCCTTGAACTGACCGTTGCAGGTACTCACCAGAAGGTCGTTATGATCGAAGCAGGCGCTGCTGAAGTTGACGACGACAAGATGTTCGAAGCGATCATGCTTGCTCACGAAGAAATCAAGAAGCTCTGCACCTTCATCGACGGCATCGTTGCTGAAGTAGGCAAGCCGAAGTTCGAATATCCCTCCGCGGAACTCGACCAGAACCTCTTCGACGCAGTTTACGAATTCTGCGCAGAAGACGTTAAGGTTGCTCTCGACACCGACGACAAGAACATCCGCGACGCACGCATGGTTCCCATCACCGAAGCGGTTTACAACAAGTTCGACGAAGGCAACGAAGATATGCACGTTGTCCTCAACGAAGTTCTCTACAAGATTCAGAAGAAGATTGTACGCCGCTGGCTCCTCGACGAACAGAAGCGTGTGGACGGCCGCCGCATGGACCAGATCCGTCCTCTCGCAGCCGAAGTACACCTCTTCAACCGTGACCATGGTTCCGGTATGTTCACCAGAGGTCAGACTCAGGTTATGACCATCGCAACTCTCGGTTCCATCTCCGACGTTCAGATGCTCGACGGTATCTCCGAAGAAGAAACCAAGCGTTACATGCACCACTACAACATGCCCGGTTACTCCACCGGTGAAGCAAAGGCTGTAAGAAGCCCCGGCAGACGTGAAATCGGTCACGGCGCGCTCGCAGAACGCTCCCTCGTTCCGGTTCTTCCGTCCGTTGAAGAATTCCCCTACGCAATCCGCTGCGTATCCGAAGTTATCTCCTCCAACGGTTCCACCTCTCAGGCATCCGTCTGCGGTTCCACCCTCGCCCTCATGGACGCAGGTGTTCCGATCAAGGCTCCCGTTGCCGGTATCTCCTGCGGTCTGATCACCGAAGGCGACCGCTGGATGACCATGATCGACATCCAGGGTCTCGAAGACTTCTACGGCGACATGGACTTCAAGGTTGCAGGTACTCACAAGGGTATCACCTCCATCCAGATGGACCTCAAGATCGACGGTCTGACTCCCGAAATCATCAAGGAAGCTCTCGCTGTTACCCACAAGGGACGTGACTACATCATCGACGAAGTCATCCTCAAGGCGATCGCTGCTCCCCGTCCGGAAGTTTCCGAATACGCTCCGAAGATGCTCTCCATGAAGATCCCGCCGGAAAAGATCGGCGACGTTATCGGCAAGCAGGGTAAGGTGATCCAGCAGATCCAGGAAGACACTGCTACCACCATCAACATCGAAGACGACGGTTCCATCTTCATCGCAGGTATCGAAAAGGCGGGCATCGCTGCAGCGAAGGCTACCATCGAAGGCATCATCTTCGAACCTGAAGTAGGCGCGATCTACGAAGGTACCGTTACCAGAATCATCCCGATCGGTGCATTTGTTGAATTTGCTCCGAAGAAGGAAGGCATGGTTCACATCTCCAAGCTCGACAAGAAGCGTACCGAAAAGGTGGAAGACGTCTGCAATGTCGGCGACAAGATCAAGGTCAAGTTCCTTGGTACCGACGAAAAGGGCAGATTCAACCTCTCCAGACGCGACGCTATGGATGAATAAGAGAATATAGTTTCTCGGGGAAAACTTTTTTTAAAAAAAGTTTTCCCCGAACCCATTGCAAAAAACTTTAATACGGGGAAAGAGGCGAGGTTTTGCGGAAGGGCGGCGGCATGGGTTGGGCTGTGCCGCTTTTTTTGTACCGATTCTTAAAAATTCTTTACATTTTTACGCATGTACTTGATTTCGCGGCGGTTGTATTCTATAATATAAAGAAAGATTAATTATAAGGAAAGGTGTGTACATTGAACAACTCACCGAACAATGGTCGTAATTCTTACGATAATACATACAGAAATGTTCCCGCGCAGCAGGTTCCGCAGAGGCGGCCCGTTCCGCAGCAGGGACAGTCGAGACGCCCGATGACGGACGAGGAGCGCCGCCGTCTTGCTGCAGCGCGTGCGCGGATGAACAACGGTGCCCCCGGTCCGAACGGACAGCGTCCGCCCGTGACCGGGCAGAGACCCGTTTCGAATGCGCCGAACGGCGCGCGTCCCGTCAACGGTGCTGCATCCGCTCCCCGCAGCGGACAGCCGCGCCCGAATCCGGGCAATCCGAACATGCAGAGACCTCCGCAGCAGCGTCCGCAGAATCCGCAGCAGCGTCCGCCGGAAGCCTACACGGGACGCAAACGGAAGCGCAAGACGCAGGTCAACGCGGGCGCGGTGATTTTTGTGCTGGTGATCAGTGCGGTTATCGGAATATCGGCATATCAGATTACGAAAAGTCCGGCTGTTCCGGAGGTGGACGACTCCCTGGCGCAGATCGAGAATATCATTGCGGGTGCACAAAACAGTGTGCCGGTTGTGGACGATGCGGCCGGCGGCGAAGAGACCGAAACGCTTGAAGGTGCGGCGGGAACCGAAACCGGAACGGAAGCGGGCGGCACCGCCGGTGCTGTGGCGGCGGAAGGCGAATTCGGCGTTGTGACGGTACAGAACTCCACGATGAACGAAGGGGATCTGGTTCTCGTCAATTTCAATTATGCCTATGACCGGATCGACGATGTGACGCTGAAGAATGCGTACAACGAACGTACCGGTAAGATCAAGGTATCGAGCACCACGCTCGGCATGGAACCGGAAGCGTTTGACGCTCTGGAAGAACTGGTGATCGGGCTGGTGGCGGACACCGGATGTGACGACCTGCTTCTGTACAGCGGTCACCGTACTCTCGCGGATCAGCAGCGCATCTGGGACTCCAACATGGCAAGCTACGGCGAGGATTACACGAAGACGTACGTTGCCGTACCGGGGCATTCGGAACACCATACGGGTTATGCGTGTGACCTTGGTTTCTACACGGATGACGGTCTGTCAATTCCGCTGGTAGATCATGAATACGGACCGTGGGTATGGGCGCACTGCACAGAATACGGTTATATCCTCCGTTATCCGGAGGAAAAGGCGGATATCACGGGCATCGGTCACGAACAGTGGCACTTCCGTTACGTCGGACTGGCGCATGCCTATGCGTCGGACAAGCTCGGACTCTGTCTGGAAGAATATCTGGACGTTCTGAAGGGTTATACAGCGGAAACGAAGATGCTGCACATCGCGGAAGACCGTACGCTGACCGACGTGGACACGGCGGATCTCTCCGGCGTTTCCGGCGGCTGGCTGACGTACTTCATTCCGGCGGCGGAAGGCGACACGACGTCGATCCGGATCCCGGGCGGTGACAGATTCGCGGATTATGAGATCTCCGGCAACAACGTGGACGGCTTTGTCGTGACGATCACGCTGAGCTGAGATGAGTATCAAAAAAGGCATCAAAATTCTGCTGATCGTGCTGGCGGTATGGATTGCGCTGACAGCGGTCGATCTCGGGGCCGTGGTGCTTCTGGGGCACAAACCGCTTCTGGCGTTTCCGACGGTCACAAGTGACGGCGGTGGTTCCGGGGTATACTGCGGCATGGGATATGCGTTCTATATAGACGGAAACTTCATGCCGGAGGATGATAATACGGGGGTACGGGAATACATCCTGTTTCTGTTCGGACTGCCGGTCATCGAAGCAGAACGGTAAATATTGAGAAATAAAAATTAGCACTCTCCGGAGTGCTGATTTTTATTCTGCCCGGATGGATGTCGGAATAAAATGTTAATTAAGTGTAAACTATCAAAAAAAGCCTTGATTTTTATGGATGGTGAGCGTACAATATGCTCATGAGTTTAGCAGTCATATAAAACGAGTGCTAAATCCAGGAATCATAAAACAAATAATTTACCATTCACATAAAGAAGGAGTACACACAATGACACTCAAGCCTCTTTTTGACAGAGTTGTAGTTAAGCTCGTTGAAGCGGAAGAAACCACCAAGACCGGTATCGTTCTTCCCGGCGCAGCAAAGGAAAAGCCGCAGGTTGCGGAAGTTATCGCGGTTGGTCCCGGCGGTCTCATCGACGGCAAGGAAGTTGTAATGCTCGTTAAGGTCGGCGACAAGGTTATCACCAGCAAGTATGCAGGTACCGAAATCAAGTGCGACGGCGTAGAATACAACATCGTTAAGCAGAGCGACATTCTCGCAATCGTTGAATAAGTTTTAAGAAATTGAGTTATCGGGAAGAAACTTTTTAAAAAAAGTTTCTCCCCGAGCCCCACTTCAAAAACTTTTAAACGGAATGGACAGACGAAGTTAGGTGCGGATTTGGGAATGCCTAAATGGCTGTGCAGTTTGCAAAATTATGTATACTGACGCTTTGCACTCACTCTGTCACTTCAATAGTTTGAAGTTTTTTGGAAAGGGTTCGGGAAAACCTTTTTGCAAAAAGGTTTTCCCGAGAAAAAATATATTTATTTAGGAGAAACACAATGGCAAAGGATATTCTTTATGGAATCGACGCCCGCAATGCGCTCATCAACGGCGTTGACAAGCTCGCAGATACAGTTAAGATCACTCTCGGTCCGAAGGGCAGAAACGTTGTTCTCGACAAGAAGTACGGCACTCCCCT
>JAFQFS010000128.1 GCA_017398585.1 Clostridia bacterium | reverse complement strand
GCCGAAACACTCAAGTTTTTTGAGCATTTCGACTGATTTCTCATCGGAGTGACTGGATTCGAACCAGCGGCCTCTTGGTCCCGAACCAAGCACTCTACCGGACTGAGCCACACCCCGATTGCCTGATTATTATATCACAGCGGGGTGGGTTTGTCAATAGTTATTTTTAAAAAAGTTGAAAAAATTTCGATCTTTTTCAGATCAGCATGTCCACACCGTAGGAGAGAACGGACATAATCAGTCCCGCGGTGACGACGCCGAAGAAAATGGTCGGCACAGCGTGTCGGATCCGCAGATTGAACAGTGCTGCAATGAGAGAACCTGTCCAGGCACCCGTTCCCGGCAGCGGGATCGCCACCAGAATGAACAGTCCGAGCGTTTCGTATTTTACGAGGAGGTCACCTTTGGCCTGTGCGCGTGCCTCCAGTTTTTCGGCAAGCGCACGCAGACGTCTGCTTTTTGTTTTCATCCACGCGAAGATCTGCCTGATAAACAGCATAATGAACGGTACCGGAAGCATGTTTCCGATGACGCTCACGGTCAGAACGGAGAGCAGCGGAAGATCCAGCGCCACGCCGTACGGAACCGCGCCGCGCAGTTCCACCACCGGAAGCGCCGCCATCCCGAGAACGGAGAGGTATTTTAAGAGAAGATTCATTCGTATATGTTGTCCCTGATCGTTTTCACAAAGTCATAGTGTACTTATTATACCGATTTCCTCCACGCCAATCCTCCTCATATTTGTAAATAATCCGTTGCGGGATTGTTTTTTTGTTAAAAATCGGTCAGGCCGCTGTTGAGTTCCGCCGAGTCAAATGAGCCTGTGTGAGAGAACGTGTCGGAGAGTGCATCCAGCCGATAGTCCGCAGAGGTACCGTTTTCCGTGACCGTACCGTATGAGGACGGAGCGAGGGCGATCAGCAGCGTCGGCTTTTCCGGACAGACATCTTTGGCGGTATCTCGGCGGAACCCGGTGATCCGGAAATGATTCAGTTCCGTTTCGGAAAGGATCAGCGCGCGCTCGCCGTTCTTTTCGGTCGTCCAGACCGTCATATTGTCGATGGTGATGTTTTCGATGTGTCCGGAACCGTTCTGCTTTTCGCCTGCTTTGATGAGCGGGGTCCGGCAGTGGCGCGCGCCGTCCATGTTGACCGCGAAATGGCGGCAGCCAAGGAAGATGTCCTCCATGCGGATGTCACGGATGGGGGAGTTTACGCTGAGCATGCGGAAGCCGGTGTAGCAGTTTTCCGCGTACACGCCGCGCACGGTGATGTCCTCGATTGCGCCGCAGCAGAGATCATGGTTTTCGAGCCGTACCATCGAGTCGTCCGCATTGAAGGCGATCATGTCGTCGTTTGTCTGCCCAGGTTCCGCGGTGATGTGTTCGATGAGACCGTGACGCACTTCGCCGCCGAAATGGAGCCCGTCCTGATTGAATGCCGGACGTTCCGAAGCGAAGCTGATGTCGCGGATGACGAAGCCGTCGAGTTTTGCCATGCGGATGTAGTACACGACCGAATTACGCAGCGAAAGCCCCGCCAGCGTGAGATTTTTCACGTTCACGAAGTTCAGCGTGGAACCGGACCATGCGTCAGGATCGAACAGATCGGCGGGCTTGCTGTTGTTTTTTCCGTCGAAATTGCCGTCCCAGGTACCGCCGTATACGGCGATATTTTTGTTGCCGTTCACCGTATCACGGTTGGAAAGGAGAAAATCGCCGCGTTTTTTCGGCTGTTTTTCGCAGACGAACAGCCGTGCACCGGAGTCACAGCGGATTGTCGTGTCATTTCCGGCGTACAGGGTTTTTCCGATGCGGTAGGTGCCGGCGGGGATATAGACGGTGACACCGTTTCCGTCGGCGGCATTGAGTGCCTGCTGGATAAAGGGACTGTCGTCCGTCAATCCGGTTCCGGATGCGCCGAAGTCGCGGATGCTTAGAATCTTATTCATGCTGTATCACTCCGTATAATGCTTTGATCTGCGGGTAATATATTTTGTCGTCGCTGACATTGCTGAGTCCGCCGACTGCGCTGAACGCGCCGATCAGCGGGATGTTTTCGAGTGCCGTTCCCGTGAGCGTTTCCGCAGCGGCTTCCGCGAATCTGTCCGCGAAGATTACCTTGATGTCCCGGCCGTAGTAGCATTCGATTCCGTACTCCACAGGAGCAGTGATACCGCTTTCGTTGTGGAGAGCCGCGACGAGCGCCTGGGCACGGACGAGCTGTTCTTCGCGTTCATCGATGCCCTGTGCGTGAAGCGCACGCTGCAGGGCTTCTTTGAGTTCGTCGGACACATCAAGCCGGGCAAACGCCGTCCCGAACCATTTGCTGTACGGTGCGTACTGCTTTTTATAGAGAAAGCAGAGCCGCATGAGCCGTTCCGCGATCCGCGCGGTGACGATGACGGAGCCGATGGCGTCCCCGACGTCCGCACAGCGTTTCACGAATGCCTGCTCCGATGCGATGATGTCCCAGTCCGACGCGATAAAATACCGCTGTACTTCTTCCGGATAATACCGGATGGATTCCAGCCGTTCCGACAGTCCAAGACCGTCATGGAACAGCTCTCCCGCCGTCAGTGAGAGCAGACGATGTTCCGAGAAGACCAGCCAGTCGGACACGGTGAGGTGTGCGAGGTCGTATGTTCCGAGCTGTTCTTCGAGAAATTCATCGAACGTCTGAATAAAAATCAGCGGATTCACCCGTCCCGACGTGATGAACTGCGGATGCTGCACGCCGTTGTCGTTCGGGTCGGGTTCCGTGAAATTCACGCTGTATCCCTTGTATGCGTACGGCAGTTCCCGCGAGAGGGCGTCAAAAATTTCATCCTTCCGTGAAATGTCCGCCGGATCGAGGAATAAATAGAACCGCGGCCCCCACATGTGGTCACGGGAAACATCGTCGTCGTACCCCAGTACATCCGAGCCGTAGCCGATCAGCCCGGCGGAATACGGCAGAGAAGGGAAATGCGTATCAAGGACAGGCTTCGCGGCATCAAAGAAAAATCCCCGGCACAGATCCAGTCCCTTTATAAATTCAGCCATAATAATATTCTATCCCTTTTACAGATTGAAGTTTTTGGAAAGGGGTTCGGGGAAAACTTTTTTTCAAAAAAGTTTTCCCCGAGAAAATTTATCTCTTCGCCCCTACGTCGGAAACGTCGATCGGTTTGAAGCCAATGAGCTTTGCGGGAGAGTTTTCGGTCAGGGAGAAGTCGTAGTTTGCGGCGTCGCGGAAGAGCGGATCGGCAATGATGGAGCCGTCTTCGAGACCGGCTGCCTTGAAGTCGGCGAGTGTCCGCTTTTCTTCGCCGAAGTCACGCAGGACGGGTTCCTCCTTCGTACAGTCGAAGAAGAGGTTGCGGCACGTGGAGACGGTCTTCTGACCGATCTGCTGCCGGCTGATGTCGTACATCGGTACGCCCGCGGAGTAGACGATGTTTCCTTCGAAGATGATCGAGAGGTGCGCTTCCGTGCGGGAGACGCGCATCATCTGACCGTCCGAGAACGCGAAAATGTTGTTGCGGACAGTGTTCATCGAGCCGTAGTGCTGGTGGTAACTGTTATCGGATGTGTTGTAGCAGATGTTGTTTTCAAGCGTCATGAAGCTCGAGCCTTCGTCCGTGTACAGTGCCCAGCCGCCATAGTGCTTCGACTTGACGTCGTGGATGACGTTGTTCGAGACCACCGTACCGGGCTGCATGCCGAGCAGGTACACGCCGCCCATGTCGGACAACATGCCGCCGCCGAGATGATGGATGTGATTCTTCGTGATGAGGTTGTCGCGGGAGATGTTCGGGAAGTAACCCCAGATCCAGCCGACCGATACGCCGGTGTAGTACAGGTGACCGATTTCGTTGTGCGAAACGGTGTTGCTGTACGTGTGGATCAGAAGCACACCGCACGCCGCGAAATAACGCTTGCCGCAGTGCAGGATCGTGCAGTTGTCGACCACGTTGTCGTGCGTGTGGTCGGTTTCGGGGGATCCGACACCGCCGCCGATGATCTTTACACCGCCTGCGCCGCCGTCGTACAGGTCGCAGGAATCCACGCGGATGTTATGGCAGCCAACGTCGATCACGATGCCGTGTACACCGAAATTCTTCAGTGTGCAGGATTCGAGTGAGCAGTTTGCCGCGTACCGGAAGGTGACGGAGCCGTCTGCGTTCGAGACCGCCTGCGCATCGGATGCGTAGTAAACGGTTTCTGAACCGCTCGACGCGACGTTGCCGTTGCCGAGGGAACCGTATTCACCGCGGGTGACGGCGAAGTCGATATCACGGAAGCGGATGTTGCGGACTTTGTTGTCCGGCGTACCCTGTACGTCAACGAGCTTGCGGATCGTCGGAGCGAACGCACGGATCGTTTCGGGTGTCACGGATCCGTCGCGCGGGATGTAATAGACCTTGCCTTCGTCCGCGTACCATTCGTTCGGGTTCGCAAACATTTCCGCGATGTTTTCCATGTAGTATTCGAGGCCGCTCGACGTACCCTTTCCGCCGTCAATATTGAAGCGGGAACGGTACTTGAAAGTCACGCGGCGCGTTTCGGGATCGTAAGATTCGATCGGCGTATGTTCGTCAATCCAGTAGTGACAGAAGCTGATCTGCGCACGGTCGATGTTCCGGAACGCCTTGATATCGCCTTCTGCGGCGATGAACCACTTCGAACCGGAGAAGAGCTGACCTTCGTGGTTTTCCACATCTTCCGCATAGAAGTAGCCTTCTGCGGGATAGCGCGTGAACGACGCACGCGCGCCGTTGACGTACAGATCGGTGAAGTTCGCGCCGCCGTCCGCCGCCTTGCAGACGTCCGGAAGAGGAGCGGAGAGGCACTTCACGCCGTTGAAGGTGTCCCATTCAAATCCGGTGATTTCCACGCCGCCGAGGATGGTGACGCGCTTTCCGCCCGCCGGTTCAATTGTGACGCCGGTGATGCCGCTGTCGATGCGGATAGGAGCATTCAGCGAATAGGTATCCGCGGTCAGACGGATGGCGATGGGCTGACCGACGCCGATGCGGCGCAGTTCCCGCACGTAATCGAGCGCGGCGGGAATGGACGGGAAGGCAAACGGGCCTTCGCCGCCGACGGTGATGGCGGTGATTTCGTGATAACTGAGCATGAGGGATTTCCTTTCTTGAAATGATTTCCGGATGGATGTTCCGTTGTCGAAATTTTTCTTGCGTGTTCCGGAGAACGGAAGAAGAATATGGAGAGCGGAGCATCGATACGTACGGAAACCAAAAGGGAAGCATCCCTGTACGGAGTGCTTCCCTCTGACATCCATACGCGAGAGAGTATCTTACGTATTTCGTATCGGTTTTGTTATGCGTTGATTTCGTACATCACTTCGTTGTTGAAGGTAATGTTTGCGCTGTACTGTTCGATATGCTTGGTGTAGTCTGCGTTCTGGAGAGCGGCGATCGCTTCTGCCTGCCATGCGGCGTATTCGCTTTCGCCGACATAGTACATGATGTGCCAGCCGTAAGTGGTTTCCACGATGCCGTGGTCGCCGGTCTTGCGGGATGCGTCGAACATCCAGTCGTTGAATTCGGTTACCATCTGACCGGGCTGTACGTTTTCATACAGACCGCCGTTCGTGATGGAGCTGTCTTCGTTGTAGAAGTTGTTGAGTTCGATGAACTTTTCTTCGGTGAATCCTGCAGCTTCCCATTCCGCATAAACTTCGTTCACCTTCGCATCGTCTGCATAGGTGGTGTTGGTGAAGAGGATGTGGCGGATGTTGCGGCCCGGAGTGTCGTCACGGTATGCTTCCTTTGCGAGGTAGTATACGGTGTACTGGGATGCGCCTGCGCCGCCGGAAACATAGGTTTCACCGACGGATGCGCCGAATGCCCAGTCTGCCGCGGTGCCGAGAGCGACAGCAGTCACATGTTCGCTGTAGCACTGCTCGACCATTGCGTCAAGGTTTTCTTCCGCACTGCCGCGGTCGTTCTTGAGGAAGTCGCGGATGCCGGCGTTGAATTCGTCAGCGGATGCGGCAGCGGCGAGTTCGTTTGCTTTTGCTTCGGCTGCGGTGGATGCTGCGGTAGCGTCACCGACGGGGTTGCCGTCAGCGTCGGTTTCCTGATAGGTGGAAGCGGGAATGGTGATTGCGATCACGTCAACACCTTCGAAGCTTGCCTTGTTTGCATCGTAGTACGCATCAAGCTGTTCGTTGGAGTAGTTGAGGGATGCCATGTACTGCATGGAGTACTTGGATGCGAGTGCGGTCAGTTCCATGCAGTTCTTCACGTCTTTGGTGTTGATGCCGGCGCCGAACGCGGTGATGAGATACTGGTTGATGGAATAGCCGTAGCTTTCCGCCATTGCGGTGAGGTTGGCGATGGAATCGTCGATGGCAGTATAGTCTGCGTCGTCGAGGGTTACGCCGTTTGCCTTGGCTGCTTCACAGAGGGCGAGAAGTTCGTTTACATAGTTCTGTGCGAGGGATGCAAAGTAGTCGAACCAGGTAGCACCCTGAGAGAGGGAGCATTCCTGGGCTTTGAGGGAGACGCCGGTGTCGAAGCCCAGATAGGACGCGTAGGAAGCGTAGGTCTGGTAGTTGGAGTGGAAGAAGTAGGTCATCATGGCGCCGTCGACTTCAAAGTTTTCACTTGCGGCAGCGGTTTCGCTGCGGAGGAAGTACCCGGTGTCGGTGAGACGGTTGAATACGGTGAGACCGATGACGAGGGCAGCGGCAAGGATCACGCAGACAGTGATGATAATCGTATTGCGCTTTTCCTTCCGTGCGTCAACGGGTGCACCGTTCAGGTTTTCGTTGCCCATGGCAGGATGGACTCCTTTCGGTTTTTTCGAAATTATGATAGTATGCTTGATGTTCCGGTGATTTTCCGGTTTTTTATCAAATCATTACATCATTATAGCATATCGGCGGACGGATTTCAATGTTTTCCTGAGAATTTCTGACGGTTCGGTAAATGTTCAGCATAAGTTCACAGGATGGACATGAAAAAAGATACGTTTTTTGAAAAACGTATCTCTGGAAGGAATTCAGTTGGTTTCGATGGCGCAGATCGGCAGAAATTCGTAGCCCTGGCTGCGGATCCAGTCGATCATTTCGCCGAGGATGGCGGTGTTGGTGGTGGATTCCGGATGGAGCAGGTAGACACAGCCGTTGTGCAGACCCTGTTTGATTTTCTGGATGGTCTCCGCGTGTCCGGGCTGATCGTCGTCCACGAAGTCACGGTGCGCCCACGACCAAAGGACGGTGGTGTAGCCCATTTTGTCCGCTAAGTTCAGAACCCATTCGTTTGTGGCGCCGGACGGCGGACGGAAATAGAGCATCGGATCGGCATCCGGAAAATAGGTGTAGAAGATGTCTTCAAGTCCCTGAACTTCTTCGATGAATTTATCGGAGGTGACGGTGGTGAGATCGTAGTGGTTGACGCAGTGATTCGCGATGATGTGTCCTTCGTCGATCATGCGGCGGATCATATCCTGGGCGGATTCGACGTAATGGCCGTTGACAAAGAAGGTCGCGGGGACGTTCTTTGCCTTCAGCGTGTCGAGAATAGTCGTCATTGTACCGGTCTCGTAGCCGCAGTCGAAGGTAAGATAGACGACCTTTTGGGTTTCATCACCGAGGTAGATCGCGTCGTACTTTTCAAGTGCCGCAAGGGTGGAGGGGTAGCGGTCCCAGACAACATTCACGGTTCCGTCGGAATTGCGTATCCGCTGACCGAAGAACCAGTCGTTGTTGCCCGAGGAAGCGTCCTCGAACGGGACGTACTGAAGGGCGGCAAGGTCGGAGAGATCTGCGAGACCGCCGGCATCGCGTTCCGGAAAATCATATACGTATTTTCCGTTCACCAGATCCCACATTTTACCGGAATCCTCCGGAACGGCAGCTTCTTCTGCTTCGGTCTGCATGCTGTCTGTGGGGAGAGATACTGCGGGGGCAGTTTCACGGCCCACACCGACCGTCTGGGAGACTTGGGCCGGTTCGGGAGAGCAGGCGGTAAGAAACAGGAGCGCAAGTGCGGGGAGGATGGAAAAAACACGTTTCATTTGCACAAATCCTCAATGATACTATAGTACAGTTAATTTGTTTCTTTTCTACGATAAATATACCATATAAATGTGTCGAAATCAACTGTTTTTCCTAAGTTCATAAGAATTTTGTCGAGGAAAACAAACGGCGCGGATTCAGCCGCCGACGTGCTCGGTCAGAATCTTTTTCAGCGCACTGAGGGAACTGGTGTGAGAGCGGGCAATCCGGGTGTTGTCCCCCTTGATTTCCGCAAGAGCATAGTTGACCATTTTGTGGGACATTGTGTTTGTGAAAAGCACCAGAAGATCCGGTGCACCTGCGTTCCGGAATCCGCCGCTCATTTTCGGATAAATTTTCGCTTTCAGGCGGTATTCTTCGCATAAATCCTTGTACTGGCGCACCATACATTCGTTGCCGCCGACGATCACTACACTCATTTCCGTTCTCCTTAAAATACTTTGGTACGATCTATGGTTAGCTATTGCTAACTATGTTTGATATACTACCATAAAGGTGGGTTGATGTCAAGAGGTTTTGCGAAAAAATGGCTTCGGGACAATAAAAAAAGGAACGCATACCGGTATATGCGTTCAGACAGGGCAGGTTCCCGGATGAGACCCGCAACACTATTATTATACCACAGAAACCGGCGAATTGTAAATACAAATGGAAACAAATTGTGAATTTCTGTGATGTGCATAAAAAATTCTTGTGATCTTTTGATAAATTACCGATTGCAAACGCGGGAAAACTGTGCTATAATGTAGACACAACAGAAAGAGAGGAACACTCCAATGTACACGTAAAGTGCAAGGCTTTTTACGAAGGCAGTAACTATAAGTAAAGCGTTTGAATCGGATTGCCGAGTAACAAACACGGCGGTGTTACGCTTTAAGATAGATAGTTCAGTTCCAGATTTTTGCCAGATATATGATACAGAATCTCACTCGGCAGTAAGTGAAATCCTTCGAACAAAAAAAGCCTGAAGACTCAAAATTCGCCTTTTGCAGCACGATAAAACAAAGAAAAAACAAAAAGAGTTCTCCTAAGAGAAAAATGAAATTTGAATGTGTTTGAATCGTTGAAGAAAATGCAGCAGAGGGCAGACAAAAGAAAGAGAGGATAAAAAGATGTTAGATATCAAGAATCACAAGTGACCCTTGATCGTAGTTTGTAAAGAAAGATTACGGTCAAGGGTCACTCTAATTTTTGGGATATTTTCACGACGCGGGGAACCGGGTCTTTTTTTATTGAAGAAAATGCAGACAAAACAAAAACGGACATCATACGATGTCCGTTCATGGCGCGCCACGCAGGATTCGCCCTGCTGCGGCAGGAGCGGTGCCGCGGAAAAACAGTCCACCGGACTGTTTTCTTACACGCGGCCTTCGAATCCGCAATCATGCAAAACAAAAACGGATACCTTACGGTATCCGTTCTTGGCGCGCCACGCAGGATTCGAACCTGCGACCTCCCGGTTCGTAGCCGGGCACTCTATCCACTGAGCTAGTAGCGCATTAACTTTGGTGTTTCCTTTGTGC
>JAFQFS010000127.1 GCA_017398585.1 Clostridia bacterium | reverse complement strand
TTGAGCACCTGCCCGCTCGGCTTGGCTGTCGCCGTCCTCGCTTCTGTCAGTTCTGTCAGCTGACGTCAAGTTTTGACTAACGCAAAGCACGAACGGCGGCAGCCAAGGAGTGCGGCGTTATACCTACAGTAGCTGAATTCTAAAAGGGCGTACTAAATCCAGTATACGGAAGTGTCGAGCGCTGAACAAAACGGAGTTTTGAGAAGTCGCTCCACTATTCCTCATGATTTTTATGACTCCACGTCAGCCGCCCGAACAAATTTCAGCCGTACTCCACCGAAAATTCCTTTTTTCCCCCACTAAATCATATCAGCCCCACAAACCGGCTATAACAGATTGAAGTTTTTGCGGAGCTTTTTTCAAAAAGCGACCGTCTCCCCTTCACGAACAATTTGCTCACCCTCCACCCCAGCAGATTCTAAAAATATTATACAATAAAGCCGGACGGATGTAAAGAGAAAAATTTCTTGCAATCCCGCCGTCCCCTGTGCTATAATGGAGAAAAACGAACAAGGATGGAGAAAAACATGGCATCCTACTTACTTGCACATGACCTCGGTACGTCCGGCAATAAGGCGACCCTGTTCACCACGGACGGCGCACTGGTCGAAAGCACCGTGTATTCCTACGGACTGAACGTCTCCGCCGGTCACCGCGCGGAGCAGAACGCGGACGACTGGTGGCGCGCAGCCTGCGAAACGACGAAGCTCCTCATCGAAAAGGCGGGAATCCGACCGGAAGAGATCGAAGCCGTTTCGTTCAGCGGACATATGATGGGCTGTCTCTGCGTTGACCGCGACGGCGTTCCCGTACGCGATTCGCTCATCTGGGCGGACATGCGCTCGTCTGCCGAGGAAGACCACATCCGGAAACAGATTTCCGACGAAGATTACTACCGCCTTACCGGCCAGCGGCTCAGCGCGTCGTACAGCGCACCGAAGCTGATGTGGCTGAAGGAGCACGAACCCGAAACCTACCGGAAAACTTACAAAACGCTCAACGCGAAGGATTACATCATCCTGCGGCTCACCGGCACCTTCCTCACCGACCCGTCGGATGCATCCGGCGTCGGACTGATGGACATCCGGACTCTGCAGTGGTCGGACGAACTGATGGACATCTGCGGGCTCGACCGCGAAAAATATCCCGACATCGTTCCGTCCATCTCCATCGCCGGCCGGGTCACGGCGGAAGCGGCGGCTCAGTGCGGACTGTGCGAAGGCACGCCCATTGTCGTCGGCGGCGGGGACGGTCCCTGCGCGGCGGTCGGCAGCGGCATCACCAAAGAAGGCGTCGCGAATCTCTCCCTCGGCACGTCATCGTGGATCTCCTTCGCCTCCCGCGATCCCATCGTCGACGACGGGATGATCTCGTTCAGCCTCGCCCACATCGTTCCGGGATACTACATGCCGTGCGGTCCGATGCAGTGCGGCGGCGGCTCGATGAGCTGGGCGGTGCGTGAACTTTACAAAGATCGTACAGACAACAAAAACGCGGTCTACGCGGACGTAAACCGCTGTGCGGCGGTATCCCCCGCCGGTGCGAAGGGGCTGATGTTCCTTCCGTACCTCCTCGGCGAACGCAGTCCCCGCTGGAACAACCACGCGAAGGGCGCGTACATCGGGCTGACGTTCGAACACACCCGCGAGGACATGATCCGCGCGGTGATGGAAGGCGTCGGTTACAACCTCAACATGATTCTCGAGGCGTTCAACCGTTCCGAACAGCGGATTTCCGAGCTGATCGTTCTCGGCGGCGGTGCACGCAATCCGGCATGGCTGCAGGTGCTTTCGGACATTTTCGGACTCCCGCTGAATGTGCCGAACTATCTCGAGGAAGCCGCGTCGATGGGTGCCGCGATTACGGCGGGCGTCGGCATCGGGGCATTTGAAAACTTTGACATTATCGGCAAATTTCTGAAGAATGTCAGCCGGTTCGAGCCGGGATGCAGTGACGCGGAACGTGCGGTCTACCGTGACATGCAGGCGCGGTTCGATGAATGCTATCACGCACTGGAACCGATTTTCAATAAGATGTAACGCAGAAAGCAATGCTGTCAGCTCAAGAGAAAATATGGTTTTCTCAATGAGGCCCCATCCGGGAGGGGGCTGGCACGAAGTGCCTGGGGGAGAACGCGTCACTAAAAATTTGAGTCGCTATATTTTGTTGTTGAAGTAAAAACTACAGCCGCACGCCTTCGGCAGTGAGCTGAAATCGTTCGTACCGCATTCTCCCTCAGTCACTTCGTGACAGCTCCCATGAAGACCGTTCCGGTCTTCGGAGGGAGCCTCTTTACGTTCGGCTGATAATACAGAAATCCCCTCAAATGAGGGGATTTACATTTCTCGTTTATTCGTACTTCCACACGCCCATTTCGGACTTGTTCATGTCCTCCGCGAGGGTGATCCAGCCGGTTTCGATCAGGCGGTCGATCACCAGTTTGCGGAAATCGACGTTTGTCATGATGGTTGTTTTGCCGTGGAGATAGGACGGGATATCCGCCATGAGAAGCGCGTGACGGCGGTCGAGGTAGTCGTCGTACAGAGTGTCGATGGCTTCGCTGTACGAGGTGACGAACAGATTCTCCAGACTGTCCGCCGTGAAGAACGGAATTTTTGCGGGATCAAGTTCGAGCGAGTCCATGTCGTGACGGTTGCCGAGCATGATGACCTGATGATAATTCTCGTCTCCCCAGACTTCCAGCCACATCCGGCTGATATCCGTCTTTTCGAATCCGGCGAGTGCCCATTCGCTGCCGTCCTTGTGCCTGATCGTGTGCGGACCGCTCAGCGTATCCTTCGTTTCGGGATACGGCTTGACGCGGACGTTCATTACCCGTTCGACAAGAGTGGGTTTCATATCCCCGAAGCTCTGATTCTTCGGACAGTCCGGCTTCGCGTAGACCTCCCCGGCGGCTTTCGCCACCAGTTCCGCCATCCGCCCGACGTATTCGAGTGCGGTGGAGTAGATTTTCTCCTGCACATCCTTCGACAGGATGACGATGTTCGTGAGGTACTTCCCGTTTTCGCAGGTCAGCAGTTCGCCTTCCATGAGGAACTTCAGCTCGTCCTCCATGTACGGCATTGCGATGCCGAGCGCGAGGGACAGATCCTCCGCCGTGCTGGGGTTGTCGTACGCTTCGAGCAGGATGTTCTGCGCGAGGATGTGTTCGACGTAGCGGCGGCCGTCGGGACCGGTCGTGGGGTCCCAGTTCTGCCCGAATTCGACGAGTTCCGGGGCGAAGCTGCGTTTTCCGTACGTTCTTGCCATGTTCATACCCTCCTTCAGGTGATTCCGGCATTCGGAAATTTTTCGTTTTACGGTACCAAGGGGGAGTCCGAGCGATTCCGCGATGTCGGAGAGCGTCCGGTTTTCGAAATAGTACGCGCAGACGATGGTGCGGTAGTCGTGCCGCAGGTGCGCGAGTTCGCGGTACAGGAGCGCGGTCTCCTCGGCCTGCAGGATCCCGTCCTCCACGGCGGAGCCGTCGGACACGGTTTCGCGGAGTTCGTCCGCGTCGATGGTCTGCCGCGCCGTCGACTGACGTGCCGCCCATTTGGAATAGTGATTCCGCGCGATTTTCCAGACCCACGCGCGTTCGTCGTCCGGCGTGATGCCGCGGTCAAGTGCCGTGAGTATTTCAAGCATGACGGTCTGGGTGAGGTCTTCGGCTTCGGTGCGGCTTGAAGTTTTCCGCAGTGCAAAGTAAAACACCGGCTGCATGTATTCGCGGATGATGTGTTCGGATCGGTTCATTTTTCATCCCCCTTTCGATCATGTAGTGTCGGAAAACCCGGAACGGTTCGGAATTTTTTCAGAAAATATTTATGGAGTACGCAGGTGAACCGTCAGTGACCCGAAAATACGCGTATTTCGCGTATTTGTGTAGCTTGCGACGGTGAGGAGAAAGCTGAAGTATAAGAATAACATAAGAGCCTTCCTCCGGGAGGCAATGCTGTCAATTTAAGAGGAAACGAGGTTATCCAAATGCCTTCCTTGGAAGACCGGAACGGTCTTCAGAGGAAGGGGGACCACGAAGTGGTGGAAGGAGAATGCGGCACAATCGGTTTGAGTCGCTATATTTTGTAATCAAAGCAAAACTTACAGCCGCACGCCTTCGGCAGAGAGCTGAAATTGTTCGTGACGCGGTCTCCCTCAGTCACTCCGTAACAGCTCCCTCCCGGAGGGAGCCTCATTAAGTTCCTCTTAAGTTGACATCATTGCCTCCGAAGACCGGAACGGTCTTCATGGAAGCCTTATTATGTTCGCCTTGACTTAACATTCCCTCACCGCCGTGCGGCTCAAATTTATTTTCAAAAGTTTCTCCAACGGATTGAAATTCCTGTGCGCATATGGTAAACTTAATCCATCGAAACTGTACTGACAGAAAGGATTATCCTATTATGAGCATTTATCTCCCCTCTTCCCTGACCGACACCTACACCCTGCAGAACGGCGTAAGGATCCCCGCGATCGGCTACGGCACCTGGCAGACTCCGAACGACGTGACCGCGGCGCACGTGAAGACCGCGATCGACCTCGGCTACCGCCATGTGGACACCGCATGGGGTTACGACAACGAAATCGGCGTCGGCGAAGGCGTCCGTGCCTCCGGCGTGAAGCGCGAAGACCTCTTCATCACGACCAAGCACTGGGTCACTTTCCGCGGCTACCAGAACACCATCGACGCGGTGGAAGATTCCCTCAAGCGTCTCGGTATGGACTACATCGACCTGTATCTCGTTCACTGGCCGTGCGTCGCTGCCAGCCGTCCGGACTGGCAGGAAATCAACGCGGACACGTGGCGCGGCTTTGAAAAGATGTACAAGGACGGCAAGCTCCGCGCGATCGGCGTGAGCAACTACGAACAGAAGCACATCGAAGCCCTCGCAAAGACCGCGGAAGTCATGCCGATGGTCAACCAGCTCGAATTCCACCCCGGCTACATGCAGCTCGACAACATCCGTTATAACCAGAGCCAGGGCATCCTCGTCGAAGCATGGAGCCCGCTCGGAAGCGGCGCCGTCCTGAAGGACGAAACCCTCGCGGCGATCGCGGCAAAGTACAACAAGTCCGTCGCTCAGCTCTGCATCCGCCTCTCCCTCGACTACGGCATCCTCCCCCTCCCCAAGTCCACCAACGCGGAACGCATCGCTCAGAACGCCGACGTCTTCGACTTCGAAATCTCCCCCGAAGACCGCGCCGCCATCGAATCCATGCCCACCCTCGGCTACAGCGGCTACACCCCCGAAGAAGCCCCCGCCGACAAGTTAGCGGGTTTATGTTAAATAGAGGCATCGGGGAGGAACTTTTTGCAAAAAGTTCCTCCCCGAACCCCTCTTCAAAAAACTTTATACAATAAAAAAGACAAAGTAAGTGCAAATTTGAAGAAATAGAATTTTGTCAGGCATACAGCCGTTTTGTTTCTTCCGATTTGCAGTCACTTTGTCTTTTTTCATAGATTGAAGTTTTTTGGAAGGGGTTCGGGGAAACCTTTTTTTCAAAAAAGGTTT
>JAFQFS010000126.1 GCA_017398585.1 Clostridia bacterium | reverse complement strand
ATCTTTTTGGGCAGACCGCACTGGTGGATCTTGAGTTCAGGCCCCACAACGATAACGGAACGGCCGGAGTAGTCAACACGTTTACCCAGCAGGTTCTGACGGAAACGGCCCTGCTTACCGCGGAGCATTTCGGACAGAGACTTGAGCGGGCGGTTGGACGGACCGGTAACGGGTTTGCCGCGGCGTCCGTTGTCGATGAGGGCGTCGACTGCTTCCTGGAGCATACGCTTTTCGTTGCGGATGATGATGTCCGGTGCGTGGAGCTCGATGAGTCTCTTGAGGCGGTTGTTGCGGTTGATGACGCGGCGGTAGAGATCGTTGAGGTCGGAGGATGCGAAACGACCGCCGTCGAGCTGTACCATCGGACGGATTTCCGGCGGGATGACCGGAACAACGTCGAGGATCATCCATTCCGGACGATTCTTGGACTTGCGGAATGCTTCGACCACTTCAAGACGCTTGATGATGCGGACCTTCTTCTGACCGGAAGCGGTAGCAAGTTCCGTCTTGAGCTGTTCTGCAAGAGCTTCGATGTCGAGTTCCTGGAGCAGTTCGCGGATTGCCTGCGCACCCATACCGACACGGAAATCGGAACCATACTTTTCGTACGCGTCACGGTATTCCTTTTCGGTGAGAAGTTCGTACTTCTTGAGGTTGGTGTTTCCTTCGTCAATTACGATGTATGCAGCGAAATATAAAACTTTTTCGAGAAGTCTCGGTGAAATGTCGAGAAGCAGACCCATACGGGAAGGGATGGCACGGAAATACCAGATATGCGAAACCGGAGCCGCGAGAACGATGTGACCCATGCGTTCACGACGGACCTTCTTCTGGGTGACCATAACGCCGCACTTTTCGCAGACCTTACCCTTGTATCTCTGACGCTTGTACTTACCGCAGAGACATTCCCAGTCCTTGGTGGGACCAAAGATTCTCTCGCAGAAAAGACCGTCGCGCTCAGCCTTGAGGGTACGGTAGTTGATCGTTTCGGGCTTCTTGACTTCGCCGCACGACCAACTCGAGATCATTTCCGGAGACGCTAAACCGATTTTAATAGAATCAAATACATTGCGTTCCATTGACAGTATCCTTCTCTATATATATTTAATTGTAAGGATCATCCTTACAGAACCAATTGTCATTCAGGTATTCAAAAACCTTTATCGGATAAACGGTATCTGAGATACAGTAAATTTATACCCAAACGTTGTTATCCTGTTCAGTTTAAAAGTTTTTGAAGAGGGGGTCGGGGAGGAACTTTTTTAAAAAAGTTCCTTCCCGAAAACCATTTTTTGTGAATTATTCGTAATCTCCGAGGCCGTCGTCGTCGAAGGAGAATTCGCCGCGTTCCGCTGCGAACATGACGCTGTCGTCGGGTTCTTCGTCGAACGTTTCGTCCTGGAAGGACTTGTACATATCGTCGGTTTCGACTGCGGTGCCGACGTCTTCTTCGGTGACTTCATTGCCGTCGGAAACGATGTTCGGGCTCGGGATATCTTCGTCGCCGATGGAAGCGAGTTCGATTTCTTCGCCGTCTTCGCCGAGGACACGGATGTCAAGTGCGAGGGACTGAAGTTCCTTGACGAGGACCTTGAATGCTTCCGGAACGCCCGGAGTCGGGATGTTCTGACCCTTGACGATTGCTTCGTAGGTCTTGACACGACCGATGGTATCGTCGGACTTCACGGTAAGGATTTCCTGAAGAGTGTAAGCTGCGCCGTATGCTTCAAGCGCCCATACTTCCATTTCACCGAAACGCTGACCGCCGAACTGTGCCTTACCGCCGAGAGGCTGCTGGGTAACGAGGGAGTAAGGACCGGTGGAACGTGCGTGGATCTTATCGTCAACGAGGTGGTGGAGCTTGAGGTAGTACATGATGCCGACGGTAACCGGGTTGTCGAACGGAACGCCGGTGCGTCCGTCATACAGGATAGACTTGCCGTCTACCACGCGGAGCTTGCCATTCTGGCGGAGCTGTTCGAGGTGAGCATCGTCTTCACGTTCTTCGCCGGTGATCGGGCGGAGGTCGCGCATGCCGGTCGCTGCGTCGAAGGATTCTTCGAACAGGTTCTTACCGGTCACGTTTTCGTTTGGGAGAACTGCACGGTCGAGACCTGCGAGTTTGAGACATTCGGAGATATCCGCTTCGGTTGCACCGTCGAATACGGGGGTCATGATCTTCCAGCCGAGCTTCTTTGCCGCGATGCCGAGGTGAACTTCAAGCACCTGACCGATGTTCATTCGGGACGGAACGCCCAGCGGGTTGAGCACGATGTCAAGCGGAGTGCCATCGGGCAGGAAGGGCATGTCTTCCGGCGGGAGGATGCGGGATACGACACCCTTGTTGCCGTGACGGCCTGCCATCTTGTCGCCGACGGAAATCTTACGCTTCTGTGCGATATAGACACGGACGACCTTGTTGACTCCCGGAGGAAGTTCGTCGCCTGCTTCTCTGGTGAATACCTTGACGTCTACGATCGTACCGTTTTCGCCGTGCGGAACGCGGAGAGAGGTATCTCTTACTTCGCGTGCCTTTTCGCCGAAGATGGCACGGAGCAGGCGTTCTTCCGCGGTCAGTTCGGTTTCACCCTTCGGGGTTACCTTACCGACGAGGATATCGCCCGCGCGTACTTCGGTACCCTTCTTGATGATACCGCTCGCATCGAGGTCCTTGAGCGCGTCGTCACCGACGTTCGGGATTTCACGGGTGATTTCTTCCGGACCGAGCTTGGTGTCGCGTGCTTCGTGAGAATATTCTTCGATGTGGATGGAGGTGTAAACGTCGTCGCGCACGAGGCGTTCGTTCAGAAGAACGGCGTCTTCGTAGTTGTAACCTTCCCAGGTCATGAAGCCGATGAGGGCGTTCTTACCGAGGGCGATTTCACCGTCGGAGGTGGAAGGACCGTCGGCGATGATCTGACCGGCTTCGACGCGGTCACCCTGATTGATGATGGGTCTCTGGTTGACGCAGGTACCCTGGTTGGATCTCTTGAACTTGATGAGACGATAAGTGTCCTTGTGACCGTCATCGCAGTGAACGACGATTTCGTCCGCGGTAACGCTTTCCGCCCAGCCGCTGTTTTCGCAGACTACGACAACGCCGGAGTCTACGGCAGCTTTGTATTCCATACCGGTACCGACGATCGGGGAGTCGGTGGTAAGGAGCGGCACAGCCTGCTTCTGCATGTTCGAACCCATGAGCGCACGGGAGTTGTCATCGTTTTCAAGGAAGGGGATCATTGCGGTGGCAACGGAAACGACCATCTTCGGGGAAACGTCCATAAGAGTGATCTTGGAGGGGTCCACTTCAAGGATTTCCGCGCGGCTTCTTGCAACGACCTTTGCGTTCTTGAAGCACATGTTGTCGTCGAGGGGTTCGTTTGCCTGAGCGACGATGTGGTTGTCTTCGATGTCCGCAGTCATGTATTCGATTTCGTCGGTGACACGGTGACGGACGGTACCGTCTTCCATGGTTTCGTGAACGACCTTGCGGTACGGAGCTTCAATGAAGCCGTACTTGGAGATCTTCGCGTAGGTTGCGAGGTAGGAGATCAGACCGATGTTCGGACCTTCAGGGGTCTCGATCGGGCACATTCTGCCGTAGTGCGTGTAGTGAACGTCACGGACTTCGAAGGATGCACGGTCACGGGAGAGACCGCCGGGGCCGAGTGCGGAAAGACGTCTCTTGTGGGTCAGTTCCGCGAGAGGGTTGTTCTGGTCCATGAACTGGGAAAGCGGGGAGCTTCCGAAGAATTCACGGATTGCGGTAACAACGGGACGGATGTTGATGAGGGTCTGGGGGGACAGCGATTCGTTGTCCTGGATATTCATTCTCTCCTTGACGATCTTGTCCATACGTGCAAGACCGATTCTCAGCTGATTCTGAAGGAGTTCGCCGACGGAACGCAGACGACGGTTGCCGAGGTGGTCGATGTCGTCGGTGGTACCGATGTCGTGGGACAGGGCGAGCAGGTAGTTGATGGAGGAGAGGATATCTTCACGGGTGATGTGCTTCGGGCAGAGTTCCGCGATGCGGCGCTTTGCTTCCTTGCGGATGGCGTCTTCGTCGCCGCCGCAATTGTTCATGATGTCGAGAAGGACATCGAGACGGCACTTTTCGGCAACACCGGAGGAGGTGAGGTCGTAACCGAGGATGTAAACCGGGTCAACGGCGCCGTTGGAGAATACCTTGACTTCGGTTGCATCTTCGAGTTCGAGGTAAACTTCGCATACGCCGGCACGTTCGATTTCCAGAGCTTCTTCCACGGTAAGAACGCGGCCGTTTTCGAACGCGTCCTCGCAGAGGATTTCACCGGTGATCGGGCTGACGACGGGTCTGGAGAGCTTGTAGCCTGCAAGTCTCTGGCCGAGGGCGAGCTTCTTGTCGTACTTGTGACGGCCGACGGGGTAGAGGTCATAGCGCTTGGGATCGAAGAAGAGACCGTTCATGAGGATCTCTGCGGATTCAACGATCGCAGGTTCGCCCGGACGGAGCTTGGTGTAGATTTCCTTGAGCGCTTCGTCGCGGATGGAGGACTTGTTTTCGATCGCCTTGGTTTCGCAGGTGTCCTTTTCGAGAGTGTTGAGAAGCTTTACTTCGGTACCGAAGACTTCTTCGATTTCTTCACGGGTCTGGATGCCGAGGGCACGGATGAGGATGGTGACGGGAAGCTTGCGGTTTTTGTCGATACGGACGTAGTAAACGTCGTTTGCGTCGGTTTCGTATTCAAGCCATGCGCCGCGGTAGGGGATAACGGTAGCGGTATAGAGGCGCTTACCGGACTTGTCAATGGTGCTGTCGTAATAGATGCCGGGGGAACGGACGATCTGGGAGACGATAACTCGTTCCGCACCGTTGATGACAAAGGTACCCTTTTCGGTCATGAGCGGGAAGTCGCCCATGAAGATGGAGGACTGTTTTACTTCACCGGTGAGCTTGTTGGTGAGACGGACGTCCACCTTCAGAGGAGCGGCGTAGTTTACGTCACGTTCCTTGCATTCTTCGACGGGGTATTTCGGCTTGGAATCAAGCGAATAACCGACAAAGTCGATGAACAGGTTGCCGGAGTAGTCCGTAATAGGGGAAACATCTTCGAGGACTTCCATAAGTCCTTTTTCAAGAAACCAGTTGAATGACTCCTTCTGGATCTCGATGAGGTTCGGCATCTGCAGAGGCTCATCGATCTTGGAGAAACTCATTCGTATGTTCTTTCCTACTCTTTGAGGTTTTACCATCGAGCTATCACTCCATTCAATGTTAGTGGGATGTTCTTTAATCTAAAAAGGGATTGACTTGTGTTTCTGCCATACGGATCCGGGGAGAATTTTCCCGTGATTCCATATATAATAATGTAATAAAATACAGCAAACGCCGTCAAGGCGAGGCTATATCAGTATACGATTATATCACGGAAAAGAAGGAAAGTCAAGAAGAATTTGAAATTGTCAAGAGGATTCGGCGCATTTTACAAAAACAACAGAATAAAGTTACAATAATTTTAAATGTAAACAAATTGTAAATTTGGTGCAGAGATCAGAAAACAAGTGGAAAAATCTTTCGAAAAAGGGTTGCCAAACGGAAAGAAGTGTGATATAATAACTTTCGCATGTGCAAAGGGAAGAAGTACCGGCACAGCGGGAACGGTCCTCTGCGAAGCTCCGCACGAACGTTCTGAATTTCAGAAATTATTGAGAAATTGGAGAAACACATCATGAACAAGCTCGAAATTTTTGCTAATGAGCAGCTCGTCGAATGCCCCCATCAGTTCAACGTAGGTGATACCATCCGCGTTCACAACAAGATCAAGGAAGGCGCTCGCGAAAGAATCCAGCTTTTTGAAGGCACCGTAATCGCAAGACACAACGCTGGTGTTGGTTCCACCTTTACTGTTCGCCGCGTAGCATATGGCGTAGGCGTAGAAAAGACCTTCCCGCTTTATTCTCCCAACGTAGCGAAGGTTGAAGTTATCCGTCACGGTAAGGTTCGCCGTGCGAAGCTGTACTACCTCCGCGACAGAGTTGGTAAGAGCTCCAAGGTTAAGGAACTCATCGAAAAGTAATTCGAAAACTGCACAGAAATTTCCCCGCAGACAAATCGTCTGCGGGGATTTTTTGTTTTCCGGGACAATTTTGCCGTTCGCACTTTACTTTATTAAACCGATACGGTATAATAGAAACACAATTACAACGGGCGGAACCATCCGTCAACGGAGGAACTATGGCGCATCAGAAACGGGATGAAATGAAGGATTATCTCTTTCAGGCAATCCTTTCCCTTCAGTCGCTCGACGACTGCTACAATTTTTTTGACGATTTGTGTACCATCAAGGAAGTATCGGAAATGGCGAAGCGGATGTGCGGCGCGAAAATGCTCGCCGAAAACCGTGTCTATACCGAAATTACCGAAAAGACCGGACTCAGTACCGCTACCATCAGCCGCATCAACCGCTGCCTGAAATACGGCAGCGACGGGTACAGCGAAGTTCTGCGCCGTCTGGACGAAGCGGGCGTGGAGCCGCCGGTGAAAGCGGACGCGGAGGATACGGACAATGGCTGACGGATACAGTGCACTCGCACCGGTTTACGACCGGCTGAACGATACCGTGGATTATGCGGCGTGGGCGGATTTTCTGGAAGCCTGCATCGAACGGTTCGGGACAAAGACGCCCGGTGCGTCCATTCTTGATCTCGGCTGCGGCACGGGGACGATGACCATTGAACTTGCAAAGCGGGGCTACGACATGACCGCGCTCGATCTTTCCGAAGATATGCTCGCGGAAGCCGACGCACGCGCACGGGATGCCGGACTGGAAAAAATCCTGTACCTCTGCGGTGATATGTGTTCGTTCGAACTGTACGGCACCGTCGATCACATTGTCTGCTGTCTTGACGGCATCAACCATCTCACAAACCGCGACGATCTTCTGGCCTGCTTCGCTCTTGTTTCGAATTATCTCAATCCGGGCGGACTGTTTCTGTTCGACCTGAATACGCCGTATAAATTCAAAACCACCTACGCCGACCGGGATTATATCCTTGAGGACGACGGCGTCATGTGCTGCTGGCGGAACCGTCTCAACAAAAAAGGCGACGTCGTTACCTTTTATCTCACCGTGTACGAGGAAAACGAAGATGGTACATGGGAACGGACGGACGGTGAGGAACGCGAACGTGCCTACGGAATGCGTTCGATCCGGAATGCGCTCGAAGCCTGCGGGCTGGAGCTGGTGAACGTGGCCGCGGGGTATGATTTCGAAGTTCCCGGAGACACCTGCGAACGCTGGTACATTACGGCAAGAAAAAACGGCTGACGAAAACGGAGGTTGGCTATGCTGTTTCGGGACGACCGGTTTGGTCTTTTTCTTCACTACGGGATTTATGCCGTCGGCGGATGGCATGAACAGGAACAGTGGCGGCGCGGAATTCCGAAAGAGGAATACATCCGCTATGCGGAAAAATTCTGTCCCGCACCGGACTGCACGGAGCAGTGGCTGTCTCTTGCGAGGGATGCTGGGATGACCTACGTCTGCTTCACGGCGAAGCACCACGATGGATTCTGTCTGTGGGACACCGCGTACACGGACTATTCCGTCACGCATTATACGGGACGAGATCTGGTGCGCGAACTGTCGGACGGCTGTGCGAAGACCGGCATGAAGCTCGCGCTGTATTATTCGCTGCCCGACTGGCACTGTCCGTTCTCGGTCAACGACGGGCGGCATCACCGTCTGCCTGAGCCGAATCCCGGCGATACCCCCGATGAACAACGATATAAAGACTATCTGAAAGCGCAGATCGGCGAGCTTCTCACAAACTACGGAAAAATCGACGCGCTGTTCTGGGACATTCCGCCGGACGATCCGGCGGAAACGGACGAATCGATCAACGAATATGTCCGGAGCCTGCAGCCGGGAATTCTTATCAACGACCGCGGCTATTCGAAGGGCGATTACCGGACACCCGAGCGCACCGTCCCGTCCGAACCGTTTGCGGGATTGACGGAAGCGTGTCAGTCGGTCGGCGTGCAGGCGTGGGGATACCGTGCGGACGAGGATTACTATTCCCACCGGTTCCTCATGGAATCGGTCGATCGGATCATGACAAAGGGCGGAAATTATCTCCTTAACGTGGGACCGATGCCCGACGGAAGCATTCCCGCGGAAGCGGCAGAGTCGGTGCGGGCGGTCGGAGCCTGGTATAAAACGGTCTGTGAAAGTTATATGGACGCGGAATTCGTGTATCATAAAGACATCCCGTACGGCATGACGCGGAAGGGAAACTGCCTGTACGTGCATCTGCCGGCGGTGCCGCAGAGTTCGGCGGTTCGGATGCGTCCGCTGACAGTGAAGCCGGTGCACGCGTCGGTGCTGAATACGGGAGAGGACGTCCGTGCCTCCGTGGAATATCTGCCGACATTTTTCGGTGGAAATGCGGCGGTGCGGCCGGAATATCTGCGGATTTCCGGAATTCCCGTGAACCGGCTGACGGACGAAGTGATCATCCTGCGGTTGGAATTTGCTCCCTCAGACATGGACGATGTCCTGCGGCAGCTGGCAAAATGAAGAGGAGGAATCTGTATCTTTGTTTTATGTCCTTTTAGAAACATTATCAGAAGATCAAAAGGATTTTATCAGCCATATTTATAGTGTATACAAGAAGCAAATGTACAATATTGCGTTTGATATTACTGGAAATCACGAAGACTCCGAAGAAATTGTAAACACTGTTATGATAAAAGTGATTGAAGATATTGAATATTTCGAAGAAAAATCGGAAAGAGAAATTATCAGCCTTCTTGTTGTCTATACGAAGAATCGGGCGATTGACCTTCTGCGGAAAAGACAGGTACAATTGAAACATCTGAAAAAGGACGAAAGCGGGGATGAGGAACAGAATACAGATATTCAGGACTGCGATTATAATCTGGAGGATATTGTTATAACAAATGAAACCGTTGAAATTGTGAGAAAATGTTTACGGATGTTATCGGAGAAGGATCGTGAAATCATTAAAATGCGGCTGATTCTCGGATATCCTTCCAAACGTATAGCAACAATATTGAATATTACGCCCAATGCGGTTGATCTGCGTTACAGAGATGCGAAAGCGCGTTTGAAGAAACTGCTGAAAGGAAAAATATGAAATCAAGAGAGATAGATCGTCTGGATGTGCTGATTTTGCTTGCGGGAGATACGCTGATCGATGAGGATGTAGAGTACGTAAGGAATCTGCCGGATCATTTCAATGGTCTTTCCGCTGAAACGGAGAAAAAAATCCAGCGGAAGATTGCGGCGGCAAACCATCAGCGAGACACGCGCGATGTTCCAATATGGATGAACAGTCTTCGGCGGGCAGCAGTTGTTGTTCTTGCGGTATGCTCTGTATTATTTGGTGCATCCATGATGATTGAGCCAATTCGTGCGGCGCTGTTCGGCGCGGTGGTGGAGATGTTTGAAGAGTATGTGGATGTACGCTTGGATGACGGCGAGTGGAGGAATTCCGAAAAGCTGACCGAAGTGAAGGAACCTTCGTATATTCCGGAAGGGTATGAAGTGTCGGAGGTATATCGATCGGATTATGAGAACAGTATATTCTATACAAAAGATGGAATAGAAGCACTGTGTATTACACAGGATACTTATTTATCAGATAATGTATTGTATAATAACAGAAATGCGGAATTTTCATATATTGAAATCAATGGATATACAGCTCTTTTAATTCAGTATAAGGATGATATCGTTACATATACACTGACATGGAAAGACGAGACACACAAATATAGTATCATGACGTATGATATTGAATTGAATTTGGATGAGGTAATAAAAATAGCGGAAGGATTATATCCGTAAATGAAAAGCCGAACGGTAAGATTATCGTTCGGCTTTTTGTATAGATTTTTTGGGTTATATTTGGTGTAATATAACAAAGATAAATTTTTCGGAATTTTTTTGAAAGAAAGTTCAACAGATTTTGAAAGATGAAACGGTTTAATATACAAAGACAAAAAGAAAGGAGGAGGGTCTTATGAAAGCAAAATCTTATGTTTCTGTTTTTCTGGCGTTGGTAATGACAATATTGTGTATTACTTCGGTCTCTGCGGCTGTCGGAAACGGTATGATTTCACCGTTGTGGCTGTACACGAATACAGCATCGTGTACTATTAATTTCGATGGTACAGATGGAACAGTTTCAATTAGTGTGATAGGGACGTCATCTGTTACACGCATTACGGCTACTGTAGATTTTTACTACAAAAACTGGCTTGGTGTATGGGTCGAAGACGATCAGGGCTGGGAGTTTGATGTGAATTCTACGAGATTAAAAGTGACAGAAAACTTTGAAGCAAAAAGCGGACGCGAGTACAAAGCGGTGCTGAACGCGACGGTTTATTCCGATTCGTCCAGCGAAACGGTATCGGATACGGGAACCGGCGAATGCCCGTAAAATAAGATATTAAGTCAGTGCGCAGGACTTAGTATAAAATAAATCTGAAATATGTGAAAGTTGACAGTAACTATAAATGATGTGGGAAGGGGAATGATTTTAGAAAAAATATCTCAATAAAACAACTAAGACTAAATATACCATAGGAGGATATTATGAAAAAAATTATTTCTGTATTGTTTATTTCATTGGCAATATGTTTGGTGCTTATTTCTGTTTGTAGTGCAGGAGAACCTAGAGGAACCAGTTATCCCACTGCTACATGGAATATTGCTACAGCTGGCACCTATCCGTTTAGCGGAAGCACTGACAATCAAACTCTGTATACAAATTATCGGTTCAGTGGATGTGATAGTTATACTATTACAATTACAAATGATGCGGATCATGCTCAGAAGGTAAAAGTTCGTAGAGCATCGGATGGTAAAGAGTTTGAGAGTTTTTCGGTTCCGGCAGGTGAATCAAATTATGTTTATACATTTGATGCTGGTTATATTTGGTATCTTGAATTCTATGTTAATCCAATCATACCGAAGGGCTGTGATATTTCTGGAACTATTTCATCTGCTGATTAAACAAAAGTGAAGGGAGTTATCAATGAAAAAAGCCGTTTTGATGTTAATGTTAATAATAACATTATTAACCATGTCCTCGACAGTATTTGCCACTGAATCTGAAGTTCAGATAGTATATGTTGATTCATATAATGAAGTTCCAGTTGAAGATATGCTTTCTGGAGTAGTATATGTCTATCCTAACGAAACGTTGGTGGAAAATGGCAGGGATCAAGGAAATATATATTCCTATTCCACACGAGACCTTACAGTTCCAACCAACTATTGGAATGTTGCCCTGAAGGGAGCATATGAATTTGCGGGTTCATCTGAAAGTGGAGAGCTTTATACACTTTATAAATTTTCAGGATATACAAATTATTTAGTGAGTGTCACCAATTTTAAGTTGTTGACCCGTCAGACTGTCAACGTTTATAATGCACAGGGAAGTGAATTGTGTAGCTTTAATGTACCTGCTAACAGTACCGCAGTATATAAGGTAGAGACTGGTGCAATAGGATGGTATCTGGGTTTTGAGGATAATTGTAATGTTGAAGGATACGTCGATAAATACTCAGATGAAGATGTCGATGGAACTGTACCGTAATATAATGTAATAATAGTGAAAGGGGAACTTTTTTCAAAAGTTCCCTTTCATTTTATTTCCCTCTTGTTCTTTCTATTGCTTTATGTTATAATGTATAATAGAAATTTATGCAAAGGAGAACCCCCATGCCTCTTAATATTCCCGATTATTATCAGAATCCGAACGAACTGCATATCGGATGCGAAGAACCCCGTGCGTACTTCATTCCGTTCCAGTCCGCAGCGGCTGCCGAAAAGGCTGCTAAGACCGTGAACCGCAGCACGAGCAAATACTTCAAGTCCCTCTGCGGCGAATGGAAATTCAAATTCTTCCCGAACGTTTACAGTGTAAAGACCATCGATGAAGCGCAGGACGGTTTTGACAAGATGACCGTTCCGATGAACTGGCAGATGGCGCTTGACCGCGGCTACGACGTTCCGAACTACACCAACGTCAATTACCCGATCCCCGTGGATCCGCCGTACGTTCCCGACGAAAATCCCTGCGCTCTCTACGTCCGCGACTTCACCGTTCCGGCGTCCATGAAGGGCAAGAAGGCGTACCTCAACTTTGAAGGCGTTGACTCCGCGTTCTATGTATGGGTCAACGATCAGTTCGCTGCGTACAGCCAGGTTTCCCACCTCTCCACCGAAATCGACGTTACAGATATCCTCGTTGAAGGCAAGAATATCATCAAGGTGCTCGTTCTCAAGTGGTCCGACGGCTCCTACCTTGAAGACCAGGATATGTGGCGTATGTCCGGTATTTTCCGCGAAGTATACCTTCTGTTCCGCGAACCCGTTCACATCCGTGACATCTTCGTGAAGTGCGCGCTCGACGACGCGTTCGTCAACGCTGATTTCACTGCCGAACTTGATATCACCGGCGCGGCGGATGTAAGCTGGAAGCTCACCGCTCCCTGCGGATGCACCGTGGCTGACGGCACCGCTGCCATCGACGGAAAGGGCGTTATCACCATTCCCACCATCGAAAATGTCAAGCTTTGGTCCGACGAAATCCCGAACCTCTACATGCTCACGCTCACCTGCGGAGACGAAAACGTTGCGCTCCTTATCGGTGCAAGACGCATTGAAATTGTCGACAAGTGCATCCTTATCAACGGCAGAAAGGTCAAGTCCAAGGGCGTCAACCGCCACGACAGCCACCACCTTCTCGGTCACGCAACTCCTCTGGAACACATGAAGCGCGACCTCATGATCATGAAGGCGCACAACGTCAACATGGTCCGTACCTCCCACTACCCGAACGATCCGCGATTCACCTCTCTCTGTGATATCTACGGTCTCTATGTCTGCGACGAAACCGACATCGAAACCCACGGTATGCACCCGTGGAACGGTCTGTCCGACAACCCGGAATGGGAAAAGGCGTACGTTGACCGCGCACAGCGCATGGTTGAACGCGACAAGAACCATCCGTGTATCATTTTCTGGTCCCTCGGCAACGAATCCGGTCTCGGCCGCAACCATGCCGCAATGACCGCATGGATCAAGTCCCGCGACACTTCCAGACTCGTTCACTACGAAGGCGCTCATTCCGGCTACAACGGCGGCGAACACAAGACCGACGTTACTGATATGGAAAGCCGCATGTATCCCGCGGCACAGTGGTGCAGCGAATACTGCGAAGATGAAAAATATACCCAGCCCCTCTTCCTCTGCGAATACTGCCACGCAATGGGCAACGGCCCCGGAGACCTCCGCGAATACTGGGAATCCATCGAATCCCACGACGAATTCTTCGGCGGATGCGTATGGGAATTCATCGACCACAGCGTTGCCATCGGTGACAAGTACGGCAATCCGTCCTTCACCTACGGCGGCGACTTCGGCGACTTCCCGAACGACGGCAACTTCTGCGTGGACGGTCTCGTATATCCCGACCGCCGCGTACATACCGGTCTTCTTGAACTGAAGCAGGCGATCATGCCCGTAGCCGTACGCGAAATCGCGCCGGGTAAGGTTGTGATCAAGTCCCGCAGATATTTCAAGTGTCTCTGCGATATCTCCATGGCATGGGCAGTGAAGCTCGACGGCAAGGTTATCATGTCCGGTACCTACCCGAACCTCGGCATCGCTCCGCAGGAAGAAGCGGAATACACCTTCTTTGACGAAGTTCCCCAGGGCGGCATCGTCACCCTCGACCTTTCCTTCCGTCAGAACGTTCCGACCGAATGGGCGGAAGCCGGCTACGAAGTCGGTATGGCACAGTTCGTCTACGAAGAAGGAGTGGAAACCGTCGCTGCCGACGAACCCATGTACCCCGTAACCGTGGATGAATGCAGACTGTACTACAAGGTTGCCGTCGGTGACACCATGTACAAGATCAACAAACACACCGGCTGCATCGATCATATCATCGACAACGGCGAAGACCTCATCACCAAGCCGATTGTTCCTGAAATCTGGCGCGCACCCACCGACAACGACCGCAACGTTCAGTGGGACTGGAGACGCAACGGTTTCGACAAGGCGGAAATCAAGTGCTATTCCTGCGAACTGGTGGAATCCACTGCGGAAAAAGCAGTGATTCTTGCGAAGATTTCCCTTGGCTGTGCACCGCACTCCGTTATCCTGCACGCAGACGTGACCTACACCGTGAAGTACGGCATGGGCATTGAAGCGAAGTTTGACGTACAGTGGAGAGAACGTGACCGCGAAAAGGATCGCACCTTCTATCCCCGTTTCGGCGTAAGACTGACCATGCCCGAAGGCGCGGAACAGATGAAGTACTTCGGCTACGGCCCGATGGAAAGCTACCAGGACAAGAACCTCGCCGCAAAGCTGGGTGAATACGCGTCCACCGTTACCGAAAACTACGAACCCTACGTCTTCCCGCAGGAAAACAGCTCCCACTGGAACTGCCGCTGGGCGGATGTACACACCGTTGCTGGTCACGGCTTCCTGTTCACCGCGGATGCACCGTTCTCCTTCAACGCATCCCACTACTCTCCCGAACAGCTTACCAGGAAGCGCCACCACTACGAACTCGAACGTGAACCGGAAACGACCGTCATCATCGACTGCCGCCAGTCCGGTATCGGCTCGAACTCCTGCGGTCCCGCTCTTCTTGACAAGTACCGCTTCATGGAAGACAAGTTTACCTGCGCCGTACGCATCGCTCCCGTCTTCGCAAACGAAGTCAATCCGTACGACGAAATCAGAAAAGAATATTAAGACATGATGTTCCCGGGGAAACCTTTTTTGAAAAAAAGGTTTCCCCGGACCCTTTCCAAAAAACTTTATACGAAAAGAAAAAGACAAAGTACGTACAAATTTAAAGAAATAGAACGGCTGTGCGGTTCACAGAAGTATTGTTTCCTCCGATTTGCAGATACTTTGTCTTTTTTTGTTTTTTTATATTTCCTCGCTGAGAGATTCCGCGATCATGCGCGCGCCGGTACGGAATCCGGTGAGGAAGCTGTAGCGGTCGTCGATCACGCGCCATTCGTTGAGGCAGTCTTCGAATTTCTGAAAGCGTTCCTTCTGCTCGTCGTTGAGGGTGGCGAGCAGTTTTTCCTTGTTGCGTTCGTACAGTTCGTATACCTCGCGGGCTTCCCGGTGATAGGCGGCGGAACGCGGCTTCGGTTCGATGCAGGTGTAGTAGAATTCTTCGAGTATGTCCATTTATACCTCCGTTATTTTGGTCATCAATCTACCGTTTGGTAGATTGATAGGAGTATTATACACATTTTATACTATAATGTCAATATAAAAATGCAGGCAGAGGAAGAATGATGGATAATTATTATCGAAGATTGCGTGATTTGCGGGAAGATCACGATTTATTTCAGAAGGATGTAGCGGAATATCTTGGGATTCATACAAACCAATATATGAGATATGAAAAGGGATATCGTGACATTCCGACCGATCTTCTCCGCCGTCTCGCGAAACTCTACAATACCTCAACGGACTACATACTCGAACTGACCGACGACCCGCGCCCGTACAAACGAATCACCGAATAAAAAATACCCGGAGTCAAAAACTCCGGGTATTCTTTTTTATCCAATTCGTTTAAAGTTTTTTGGAAAGGGTTCGGGAAAACCTTTTTCGAAAAAAAGGTTTTCCCGAGAAATTTCATTTCACGCAAACTGTGCGGAGTGCAGGGAGTAGTAGAATCCCTTCTGCTCCATCAGCTCGTCGTGTGAGCCGTGTTCGATGACGCGTCCGTCCTTGAGGACGAAGATCACATCCGCTGTTTTGACGGTCGACAGGCGGTGCGCAATGACGAAGGACGTGCGTCCTTCCATCAACTCGCCCATTGCCGTCTGGATACGCATTTCCGTCATGCTGTCGACGTTCGACGTCGCTTCGTCGAGAATCAGCACCGGCGCGTTCGAGATCATCGCACGGGCGATGGTGAGGAGCTGTTTCTGCCCCTTCGAAATGTTGACGCCTTCGTCCGTGAGAATCGTGTCGTAACCGTGCGGAAGTCCCTCGATGAACGAGTGGATGCCTGCCGCACGTGCGGCTTTTTCGATTTCTTCACGGCTGACTTCGCGCGTTGAGCCGTACGCGATGTTGTCCGCGATCGTGCCGCTGAACAGCCAGGTGTCCTGAAGTACCATCGTGTACGAACGGCGCACCGACGGACGCACCGCATGGCGGATGTCCGTTTTTTCGAGGTTCACCGCACCGGCGTCCACGTCGTAGAAGCGCATGAGCAGGTTGATGATTGTCGTTTTTCCGGCGCCCGTCGGACCGACGATCGCCGCTGTCATGCCGGGCCTGATGTTCATCGACAGGTCATGGATGATCTGCTTGTCCTTCGAATAGCCGAAGTCCACGTGTTCCGCATCGACCTGACCCTTGACGGGAATCTGTTTTCCGAGTTCGACCGCGTCCGCGTCATCCGGAAGTTCTTCCTCCTCGTCAAGGAGACGGAAGACACGTTCCGCAGCGGCTGCCGCCGACTGGAGTTCGTTGATGATATTCGCAGTCTCGTTGATCGGACCGCTGAACTTGCGCGAGTAGAGCACGAACGACGACACGTTGCCGATCGAGATGCCGCCCGCAAGATAGAGCAGGGAGCCGAATACCGAAACGAGCGTCAGGGAGATGTTGTTGATGAAGTTGACCGTCGGGCCGACCATGGTGCCGTAATAGTCTGTTTTGAAGTAGGCGTCGGCGGCGGTCTTGTTGCGTACGGCGAAGCGGGAAACCATCGTTTCCTCTGCGCTGTACGCACGGACGGTCTTCTGACCGGAGAGACATTCCTCCGCGTAGCCGTTCAGCTCGCCGAGCTTGCCGGAACGTGCGCGGAACAGGGGACGGAACGTGTTCGCCATCTTCGAGCTGGTGAGGATGGACAGCGGAACCGTCACTGCGAAGACGAGACAGAGCGTCGGGGAGATCGACAGCATCATGACGAGCGAGCCGATGATCGTGACAAGGCTCGCCGCGATCTGGACGAGGTCGTTCGAGAGGGTCGCGTTGATGGTGTCGATGTCGTAGGAGATACGGGAGATGATGTCGCCCGTCTGGTTTTTGTCGAAATATTCGACCTTCATTTTCATGAGCTTCGCGAAGATGTCCTCGCGCATCCGGCGGACGATGCCGCGCGAGAGGTTGATCATCACAAGCTGCAGCCCGTACGCGGTCAGGCTGGAGACCATGTACGCGATGAGCATGAGGATGCAGTAGAATACGACCGTGTCAAAATCGACCCTGCCCGCCTCAATCCCGATGGCGTCAATGGCGTAGCCGGACAGCTTCGGACCGATGAGGGAGAGAAGATTCGATAAAACCGAGAGTGCGAGCGCGGCGAGGTAGCCCCACTTCGCATGGATCATGTATCTGCCGAGCCGAAGGAGAACCTTCAGCTTCTTTTTGCTGACGTTGCCGACCACGACGTCTTCGGGTCTGGCAACTCTCGGACCGCCTCTATTCAAGCAGAGCACCTCCCATCTGTGAATCGCTGATTTCCCGGTAGAGCGGGCAGTTTTCGAGGAGTTCCTCGTGTGTGCCGCTGCCGGTGATCCGACCGTCCTCAAGAACGAGAATCAGGTCGGCGTGTTTGATCGATGAAACACGTTGTGCGACAATGACGGACGTGGTGTTGCCGTCGTAGTTGTCGCGGAGCGCCTGACGGAGTCGTGCGTCGGTCGCGTAGTCGAGCGCGCTGGAGCTGTCGTCAAGGACGAGAATTTCGGGCATGCCCGCCAGCGCACGGCTGAGGATGACGCGCTGCTTCTGACCGCCGGAGAGGTTTGCTCCCTTGATGGTCAGTTCGTAGTCGAGTCCGCCTTCCTTTTCTCCGATGAACGCTTCCGCCTGCGCGTGTTTCGCGGAGGTCATGATCTGTTCATCCGTCAGACCGCGTCCGAAGTCGATGTTCGAGCGGATGGTGTCGGCGAACAGGAAGTCGTTCTGGAACGCCGCGCCGAATTTTTTCGAAATATCCGCACGGTCCATCGCGCGCACGTCCACACCGTCGATGCGGACGGAACCTTCCGTTACGTCATACTGGCGCATGAGCAGGGCGATGAGCGTGGTTTTTCCGGCGCCCGTCGGGCCGATGATACCGAGGGTCTGCCCCTTTTCGAGAGTAAAGCTGATGTCGGAGAGGTTATTTTTCACGCCGTTGTAGGAGAAGTTGACGTGATCGAATTCGATCTTGTGGGACCCCTTTTTGCCGGCGTAGGATTCGTCCGCGGTCATATCGTACGGCGTGTCGAGGACTTCGCCGATGCGGTTCGCGGATGCGATGCCTTTCGATGCCATGATGAACATACGTGTGACGCTCATCATCGCGTTGAGGATGATGGTGAAGTAGGACATGAACGCGATGATCGCACCCGCACCGGATGCACCGGAGTTGACGCGGTATGCGCCCACGAGAATGACGGCAACGAGCCCGAGGTTCATGAACAGGTTCATGAGCGGGCTGGTGAGTGCCATGTTGAACGCCGCCTTCTTTTCGGCGCGGTTGAGGTTGAGGTTTGCTTCGTCGAAGCGGGCTTTTTCGGCGTCTTCCTTGCAGAGCGCCTTGATGATACGGACACCCTGAGCGTTTTCACGCACGACGCGGGTCATGTTGTCGGTTTCGATCTGCTGGGTATTGTACAGCGGGATCCCACGGCGGGAGATGAAGTAGACGAAGAAGCTGATGAACGGAAGAATCGCGACGAGGACGAGCGTCAGAACCGGCTCAAGCGATGCCGCGACAATGATGCCGCCGATGAGCAGCAGCGGGGCACGCACGCCGAGACGCTGGAACATGCCGACCATCTGGTGGATGTTGTACGTATCGGACGTCAGACGGCTTTCAAGGGAGGGAACAGTAAACTCGTCGAGCTGACGGGCGGAGAGGTAGGAGATCCGACGGAAGAGGTCGTTGCGGATCTTTTCTGTGGTGTCGCGGGCGACGCGGGCGGCCATGCGGTTCGCGCCGATGTTGCCGAGGATGGCAATGATCGAGCAGACGACCATGAGTCCGCCGCAGAGGAAGATGGCTCGCTTGTTCCCGGTGGGGACGATGTCGTCGAGGATGATGGAGAGGAGCATCGGCAGGAACAGGTCCATGATGGTGCCGATGAACTTGATGGAGAATCCGATCATCATCTTTCCGACAAACGGGCGGATGTAGGACAGGATGTGCTTCACAGCAGTGCCTCCGGTGAATGATGTGAATTATTACAAAACGATTGTGTTTTTTTAATTATACCACATTTCCGGAGGTACTGCAAGGAAGCGGGGGAATTTAAGGTGGTTTAGAAATAACTATTTTGTAATAATTCCGAGGATTTCCGCGAATTCGGGGGTATCGCGGACGAAGTCGTAGCGGGAGTCGGAAAGTTCTTCGGCAACTTCGTCACGGTTGTCTTTGGGACTGTTCCGGATGACGGTCTGATACTGACTGTCTTCGGGATTGTCCCGTTCCGCTGCGGTGACTGCGGCGATTCTGAGATTGAGCAGTGTTTTTTCAGCATCTCCGATTCCCGCGTATGCCCATGCGAGGGGCGTATACAGCCAGTACCTCCCTTTCATGCCGAAAGCGGAGTAAAGACCTTCAAGCTGATGCGCGATTTCGACCTGCTGTTCGGGTGTCTTTTTTCGGTCGTGCATTCTGAGTGCATTGTAAAACTGGAGATTATACACAAGCTGAAAGATCAGTTGGTATTCCGAGGGTTCTCCGACTTCAAATTCGATTACTTCACGGCTGTTGCCGATGCCGGAAAAATAACTGAGGTATTTTTTCGCTTCTTCCGTTCTGCCCATAAGGCTCAGGTGACCGTGGAGCTGACGGCAGGAATCGGCGAGAATCATGCTGTCGGTACAGTGTGCGGTAATGTACTCCAGCAGTGTGATGGATTCGTTCATCATGGACTGATGCTTTTCCGGATCGATTTCTTCATAATAATTGGAAAAATAATACAGTTGGAAGGAAAGCTGTCGCATCAGTTCGAAGTCGCCGGGGAATTCCTGCAGAGCATCGCGGCAGATGGCGATGACCTTTTCGCCGTTGGGTTCGCCGCTGAGGGAGGCTTCGTGAACGAGTTCTTTGTACTCTTTGATCCGGTCTTCCTTCTTCACAGCGTTCATCCCGAGCAGCTCGTCCGTCGTGCAGTCGAAAATTCTCGCAAGTCCCATCAGACTGCCCACGTCCGGCGTCGTCGCGTCGGTTTCCCAGCGGCTGACCGCCTGCGGGGTAATGTGCAGCAGTTCCGCGAGGTCTTCCTGCGTAATATCGTGTGCGCGTCTCATTTTGCGGATGGTTTCACCGATTGTCATGTTTTTTTCTCCTTTTCCGTAGTTTTTTTCTGTGGTTTTCGTTCTCTGTAAGCTTACGACTCTATTATACCGGTAAAATTCCGTTTTGACCATATCGCATTTTATGAGATAAAACAAACCCGGAGTTGAGTCCGCAGAAAAACAAAGACCCCACGGAAAAACCGCAGGGTCTTTTCTCTTCAAATCTGTACAAACTTCGTCCATTTATCCAGAAGAAAGCTTTTTGAAAGGGGTCCGGGGAAAACTTTTTCTCGAAAAAGTTTTCCCCGGGAAACTATATTTTATAAATCAAATCAGCCTTCCATGTAGACGTCGATGACTCTCTGGATTACCTTGTTGAGAGCCTTCTGCTGCTTCTTGAAGGTGGAAGCGATGTCCGTGGAGTTCTTTGCGAGCATCTGACGGAACATATACGGGAGAGAGGAGAGGTTTTCACCGAACTGGAAGGTGAACTCAAGCTTTCTGCCGGCCATGATGAGGTCAACGATTTCCGCGGTCGCGGGTTCTGCGGAGTAACGGCTCTTGAGCGCCTGGTCATAGTAAGCCGGGAATACGGTCTTGTAGGATTCCGCACAGAGCGCTTCGAAGATGATGCCGGTGACATCCTTGTCCGCATCGGTGAGGGTCAGCGGGATACCGAAGACGGAGAACTGGTCCCATGCGTTGGTGTAGTAGCCTTCCTGTGCTTCGTCAAACTTCGGAAGCGGGAGGATGCCGTAGGTGTTTTCCATTTCGCCGAGGGATTCGGTGGTTTCACCGAAATAGAGCTGGGTCATCGCGATCTTGCCTTCGGAGAATGCTCTCGGAACGTCGCGCCAGTCGGTCGTGTTGCGGAATGTACCGACTTCATCATAGGAGAGGGCGATCGCCTTTTCGAGTGCGGTGACGGTCTTTTCGTTGAAGAACGTGATTTCGAATGTGCCGTCGTCACCGATGGTGGCAACGTCAAGGTCATAGGCTGCAAGCCATACGTCGGTCGTGTTCAGACCGAGGTAAACGGAATAGCCGTGGATGTCATTGCGGTCGTGTGCGCCGTCACCGTTGGTGTCTTCCCAGATACCGCTGGTGAGGGACAGCATCTTTTCGGTGGTCCAGGTACCGTCGAAGACCATGTCGTACAGATTCTGACCGGTTACGCCGTAGTTTTCCCAGATGTTGTAGTTGAAGAACATACCGTAGGTGTACTGGAGCGTGGAGATCGAAAGGTCACTGTTGATGGCGTAAAGCTTGCCGTTGATCGTTGCGGGATCGTTGGCGAGCTGGTTGTGCCACGGCTGAGTGAGGTCAACATAAGGAAGTTCGTTCCAGTTGTAGAGAACGCCGGCCATGATCGGCACGAACGCCTTGAAGTTCCAGAAACCGGCAATGTCATACGCGTAGGTACCGGATGTAACAACGTTTTTCACGTTGTCGTAGGGGTTGGTGGTGGGGATGACCTCGATCTTCACATCAAAGCGGTCTTCGATGCGCAGGTTGCGGTCGTAAACGGCGTCGTTAGTCGCTTCACCGGTAAGTTCTTCGGAAATGATTTCGTATGCCTTTGCTTCTTCAACCGCAAAGATGTAGGAACGGCCGTCAAACGTCATTTCGGGCAGATTGTCCGGAATCAGCGCGCGCTGTTCGGCGGGAGAAAGTTCTTCGACATTGACTTCTTCCGCTGCTTCTTCGCCGGCGGTCGGCGCGGCGGACGTATCAGCGGCTGTGGTTTCAGCGTTTTCGGTTCCCTCAGAGCAGGATGTCAGCGCAGCGGGCGCCAGCATCAGAAGCGCGAGGAGCATTGCAAGAATGCGTTTCTTCATAAATTGCCTCCAAATTATAAGATATTTGAATTGATATTTGTTAACAGGTGCTTGTATTATAACATATTCCGGTTGGAAAATGAAGAGATATTGGAACAATGGTTGAAAAATTTAAAAGATGACTATTTATTCGTAATGGGGTGAGTGCAATTCGTTAGTTTAGGGGAGACGGTCGCTTTCTTGAAAGAAAGCTCCGCAAAGAACTTTAATCTGCTACAGACGGTTTGTAGGGCTGATATGATATAGAAGGGGAAAAAGAAGGAATTTTCGGTGGAGTACGGCTGAAATCGTTCGGGCGGAAGCCATATAGTGATAAAAATCATGAGGAATAGTGGAGCGACTTCTCAAAACTCCGTTTTGTTCAGCGCTCGACCCTTCCGTATTCGTGATTCAGTGTGCCCTTATGGAATTCAGCTACTTTAAGTATAACACCGCACTCCTTGGCTGCCGCCGTTCGTGCTTTGCGTTTGTTGAAATCGTATGTCAGCTGACAGAACTGACAGAAGCGAGGACGGCGACAGCCAAGCCGAGCGGGCAGTTACTCGCCGTAGAGAGATTGCTAACGATTGCACTATATTGAGGTTAACCTATACGGCGTGGGAAGTCAGGGTCTCGGCGGCCCCTGACTTCCGTCTCCACTACTCCTCAGGATTTGGATGTCTATATTTTGTCAGCTGGGACCAACTAAATGGCTGCGCACAGACCCATCCAAAATCCCCCTAAAAACGAACCCATATAAACTGCAAAAACCGGCTGCCGCAGTATAAAGTTCTTTGCACAGCTTTCTTTCAAGAAAGCGCGTTCCCCAAAAACAAACCTCTTGCACATACTCACCCGCTGTGATATAATAGATACAAAAAATCCCAAAAACAGGAGAACCAAATGAAATATTTTAATCTTGCAAGCGTGCAGGCATCGCGTGTTGCACAGGGATGTATGCGCATCGGCGGCATGACGGCCAGTCAGATCGACACCCTCATCAAGACGGACCTTGAATGCGGCATCAACTTCTTTGACCACGCGGACATTTACGGCGGCGGGGTATGCGAAGAAAAGTTCGGCGCGTTCCTGGCGGAAAATCCGGCGTACCGCGATCAGATGCTGATCCAGACCAAGTGCGGCATCAAGCCCGGTTCCTACGATTTTTCGAAGGACTATATCCGTTCCTGTGTGGAAAAGAGCCTCCGCAGACTGAATGTGGATTACGTTGATTTCCTGCTTCTGCACCGTCCGGATACCCTCTGTGAACCGGAAGAAGTTGCGGAAGTGTTTGATCAGCTGTATCACGAAGGCAAGGTGCGTCATTTCGGCGTGTCCAACCATAACCCGATGCAGATCGCGCTGCTGAACAAGTACCTCGGCGAAGACAATCCTGTCCTCATCAACCAGCTCCAGTTCAGCCTCACCAACACTACCATGATTGACTCCGGTCTCAACGTGAACATGGAAAACGGCGCGGCGGTCAACCGCGATGACTCCGTTCTCGACTACTGCCGTCTCCACGACATCACCATCCAGCCGTGGTCTCCTTTCCAGTACGGTTTCTTCGAAGGCTGTTTCATCGACAACCCGAAGTTCCCGAAGCTGAACGAAGTTCTCCGCAGCGTTGCCGCACGCTATAACGTAACGCCCACCGGCATGGCGATCGCGTGGATTCTCCGTCACCCCGCAAAGATGCAGCCGATCATCGGTTCCGTCAACATCGACCGTATCCGTCAGATCGCAGCGGCGTCGGATGTCACCATCACCCACGACGAATGGTACGAACTCTACCGTTCCACCGGAAAGACCCTGCCGTAAGTCACGTAAAACCGCAGAAACACCAAAAAACTGCCGCACATTGCTGTACGGCAGCTTTTGTTTTGTTCAACGGTTATCAGAATCCGAGCTGCATCATATCGTCATCCGGTTTCTGACGTGTGCTCATTTCGGAGGCATCCTCGGGACGGAAAATCACGGCGTCGCGAAGGGGACGGACTTCACCGGTGAAGCAGATCACGGCGAGAGGATCGAAAATCGAGGAGGAAACGGACATCGAGCGCGCGGAGTCCACGGTTTCGGAGGAAGTCAGCACGACGGGAGCGGCTTTTGCTAGATAAGCGGCAAGCGAGAATTCCCCGCCGCGGCGGATGATGTTGCAGCCGCGCGTGAACGACGGCTGAGCGAGAACCATGACCTCGGGCGTGTCGGATGTGAGAAAATTGCAGACGAGTCCGTCGGCGAGGGACTGACGGGTCGGGTCGACGACGATTTGACTGCCGATGATGCGGATTCCGGAGCCGGAACGGTATCCGGCGTTGTCGTCGTTCACACCGAAGCAGGTGACGGAGACGCCGTCAAGCCCGCCGCGCATGAGGGAGAGGGCTTCGCAGAGGTTATCGCGTTCCTCGTTGGTGTCGGCAGTGATGAGGATCTTCGTGATTCCGCAGCTCACAAGCTCGCGGATGCATCCGGCGATGGCAACGCATCGGTCGGTGTTTCCGCAGAGGACGGTGAACCGGCGGCGTGCTGCGTATTTCTCGAGACAGGCACGTCCGGTACGGCGCAGGGACGGATACGAAGAAAGCACATCTGTCAGCGCGGTTTCGTCAAAGGTACCGGCGTTTCCGTACGCACGTGTTACGCCGGTCATGGAGAGCTGCGTCCCCACTCCCGCTGGAAGCTCGAAATCGTTCGGAGAAAAAACGCCGCAGGAAAAAATCCCGCCGACCGCCTCGCGTATCGCCTGTCCTGTATCTCCGGTTCTGCGCCTGTTCCTCGCCATTTTTGAGCCTCCTTTTATAGGGGTATGCTTTTTGGGGAAACCTTTTGTTCACAAAAGGTTTCCCCAAACCCTTTCCAAAAAACTTTAATCTGTATATTGGATTTCGTTTGTGCAGATTTATCGTATAAAAATGATTATACCATAAAAGTTGCGGAATGTCCATAAAAACTGAGGGATTATGTGAAAATATTACGGTTTCTGCCATTGACCGCCGGTGGTGGAAATGCTATAATGTAAATTACGCGTATGATTTTTTCAACAGGAGCTGACATTAATTTATGGAAAAGAAAAATACCCCGAAGGGCATAGTGTTCCTTGTGACGGCGGCGGTCGTCTGGGGCTTTGCGTTTGTGGCGCAGCGGCTCGGTGCCGACTACGTGGGCGCGTTTACGTTCAACGGTGCGCGCTTCCTGCTCGGGACGCTGTCACTGATCCCCGTGATTCTTCTCTTTGAGAAGAACGAACACGACGACGCAAAGATGAAGACGACGCTCAGATCGGGAGCTGTCGCAGGGACCCTGTTGTGTCTGGCATCGTTTCTGCAGCAGGTCGGCGTAGGTCTGACCGACTCCGCCGGAAAATCGGGATTCATCACGGGGCTGTACATGATTCTCGTTCCCATTATCGGCATTTTTATCGGAAAGAAAACGAATATTCAGTCGTGGATCGGGGCGGTGCTGGGTGTCGTCGGGCTTGGTCTGATCTGTCTTGACGGCGGCGCGCTGACGGTCACGGCAGGGGACGCGGTGCTCGTGCTGAGCGCAGTCGTGTTTGCACTGCATATCATGGTGATTGACCATTTCGGTGACAATATCTATTCACTCCGTTTTTCGATGACACAGTTTGCGGTATGCACGGTGCTCAACTGGATCCTCGCGCTCTTCACGGAGGACATTTCCTTTGCGGCGATTGCATCCGCGGCGATCCCGATCGCGTACTGTGGCTTCATGTCGGTCGGTGTGGCATATACCTGTCAGGTGCTCGGGCAGAAGTATTCCGAACCGACATCGGCGTCGATCATTCTTTCGACGGAATCCGTCTTCGCGGCGATCGGCGGTGCGATCATTCTGCATGAACGCATGGCGCCGCTGGCATACCTCGGCTGCGCGCTGATCTTCGCGGGCATCGTACTTACACAGATCCGATTCAAGGAGAAACAGGCATGAAAAAACTGATATCATGGAACGTGAACGGATTCCGCTCCGTTCTCGGCAAAGGATTTGCGGACTTTTTCGCGGCGGAGAATGCGGATATTTTCTCCATTCAGGAAACGAAGATGCAGCCCGGGCAGGCGGATTTTGAGCCGGAGGGGTACTTCGCATACTATTCCAGTGCGGTGAAGAAGGGGTATTCCGGCACGGCTGTCTTCACAAAAGAAGAGCCGGACAACGTCTTTTACGGCATCGGTGAGGAAGGAAAGTACAACGATGAGGGGCGTCTTATCACGCTCGAATATCCGGGATTCTATCTGGTGAACTCGTACACGCCGAACGCGCAGCGTGAGCTGACCCGTCTCGACTACCGGATGGTATTCGAGGATGATCTGCGCGGCTATCTCTCCGGCTTATCGGAGAAGAAGCCGGTCGTCCTTTGCGGCGACCTGAACGTTGCACACAACGAAATCGACCTGAAAAATCCGAAGACCAACGTCGGAAACGCCGGTTTCACAAACGAGGAACGCGGCAAGATGACCGAGCTTCTCGCCGCGGGTTTCACGGACACCTTCCGGTATCTGTATCCCGACCGCACGGGTGCGTACAGCTGGTGGTCCTACATGTTCAAGTCCCGTGAACGCAACACCGGATGGCGTATCGACTACTTCATTGTCTCCGACTCCATCCGCGGCAGTGTGAAGGACGCTCTGATCTATGCAGACATCATGGGCAGCGACCACTGTCCTGTCGGGCTGCTGCTGGATCTGTAAGAAAATACTGCGTTTCAGATTTTACAAAAAATTAACAATAAAAAGCGCGGGCTGATATATAATGTGGGATGGCGCTCAGATAAATATCATATAATAAAATATCTTGAAAAACCAAGGAGAATAACATGAAAAGACTTACTGCAGTCCTTCTGCTTCTGTCGATTCTCGGCGCATCTTTTGCGGGATGTTCTGACAATTCCGCAAACAGCGACGACGCAGCAGCAAATACCAACACTCCCGCAGCGGAAGAAGTTGTGGAAGAAGAGGAAACCGTGCTGACCGACGGTCTGCCGGAAACCAACATGGGCGGCTTTGAACTCAACATTCTGCACCACAGCCAGGAATGGCTCGCATGGGCAAACAACGTTCTCGAAGCCGAAGAACAGACCGGTGAAATCCTCAACGACGCGATTTACAACCGTACCGACGTTCTTCAGGAACGTTTCAGCGCGAAGATCGTGACCGAAACCAGAAGCCAGGTCGGCGCAGACGTGATTTCCCAGCTCGCAATGTCCGGCGACACCAGCTACGATCTCTGCATGACCTATGACCTGTGGATCACCGGTATGATCCAGTACCTCGCGGATATGCAGACCATTCCGTACATCTCCCTTGATCAGCAGTGGTGGAATCCCTATGCTTCCTCCATTTTCGTGATCGGCGGCAAGCAGTACGCGGCTTCTGGCAACTTCAGCCTTTCCGTTCTCTCCCGTGCGGGCGGTTATGCCTTCAATGCGGACATCGTGAACACGCTGAACCTCACTTCTCCCTATGAATACGTAAAGAACAACGAATGGACCATCGACAATATGTACGCGATGGCAGACGCCGCAAACCTCGACATCAACGGCGACGGTCAGACCACCAACGAAGACCAGTTCGGTATCGAAAGCTCCGTAAAGGAACACTTCCTCCGCATGCTCTTCGGTTCCGAAGTTGCTCTCATCACCCAGGATGAAAACGGCTACCCGCTCTTCAACCTTCCCACCGATGAAGTTTCCGTTACCAAGATGCAGCACATCCTCGACCTCAGCTCGAACGGCGGCTGGTACAACACCACCAATACCAACGTGGACGGTACCGACGCTATGATGGCAGGCACCTTCCAGAACGGCCGCTGCCTCTTCGTTACCAGCAACCCGCACTCTCTCTCCGGCATCCGTGACTACGACTTCAATGTAGGCTTCGTTCCGGTTCCGAAGTACGATTCCACGCAGGAACGTTACTATGCACCGTCCTTCGGCGCAGAACTTTCCATTCTCCCGAAGGCTTACGATCCGGCAGCTCTCGAAAACGTCGGTATCCTTCTCGAAGCGATGGCATTCTATACCCAGCAGAACATCGTTCCGCAGTACACCGAAACTCTTGTAAAGTCCAAGTATGCGCGTGACGCGGAATCCGCTGAAATGCTCTCCATCTGCTTCGACAGCATCTACTTCGACTTCGGTATCAACGCATGGCAGGAACAGGTCGCAGCGAAGCTCCTCAAGGGCTCCTTCGTCGGTCTCGCAGGCAACTTCGGTTCCGTCCTCAAGAGCATGCAGAAGAGCGTTGATGCAGAAATCAAGAAGCTCACCAAGCAGATCGAAAAGGCCGGTTAATTTAACAGGAATTAAGTTTTGTGGGAAAAACCTTTTTCTGAAAAAGGTTTTCCCACACCCTTTTCCAAAAACTTTCAATCTATAAGAAAAAATAAAAGTGCGCCGAAACTTAACGTATGATGTGAAGTTATGGATGTGGAATGCTCACCTTTTTTGTGGTACAATGATTACAGAAAGAGGTGAGTTTTTTGATTGGTGAAAATATTCAGCGGTTCCGGAAGGAAGCGCATCTGTCGCAGGAGGAGCTGGCGGAAAAGATCGGCGTGTCCAGGCAGACGGTCGCAAAGTGGGAAAATGGGACGACGGTACCCGATATTTATGCGTGCATGACGATGGCGGATGTGTTCGGGGTCACGCTGGATGTGCTGGCATTTGAGAAAAAACATCCGGATCCGGCGAAGCATGTGTTCGGCGCGGTCCGGATCGGGGAACGCGGACAGATCGTGATCCCGAAAAAGTGCCGGGAGGTGTTCGATCTGAAGCCTGGGGACATGATGGTTCTGTTCGGCGACGAGTCGCGCGGACTGGCGCTCGTGAAGCTGTCCGTGGAGATGTTTGATGAGGAAGAGGAGGGCGGCGGAAATGTCTGAAAAATCAGAAATCGCTATCCGTGCGGACGGACTGGTGAAGCGGTTCGGGGCGTTCACAGCAGTGGACGGTGTATCGTTTGATGTGGAGCGCGGGACGCTGTTTTCGCTCCTCGGTGTGAACGGTGCGGGGAAAACAACGACCATCCGGCTGTTGACCGGACTGCTTCGTCCGGACGGCGGTCACGCGGAAATCTGCGGATATCCGGCGGGAAGTACGGATGCAGCACGTCTGATCGGACTGTCGCCTCAGGAGACTTCCACGGCGGGAAACCTGACTGTGCGAGAAAATCTCATCATGACGGCAAAAATTTACGGTTTTCACGATGCGGCGGCGCGTGCGGATAACATTATCGGACGACTTGGGATGGGCGAATTTGCCGGACGGAAATCAAAGCATCTTTCCGGCGGTCTGCGGCGCCGGCTGTCCATCGGCATGGGGATCGTGACGGAGCCGAAGGTGCTGTTCCTTGACGAACCGACGCTCGGCCTGGACGTGATCGCCCGGCGGGAGCTGTGGACATTCCTTGAGGAACTGAAAAAGTCCGTGACGGTTGTGCTGACGACGCATTACATGGAGGAGGCAGAGGCATTGTCGGATAAAATCGCGGTTATGGCGAATGGCGCGGTAAAGGCGTCCGGAACACTCGCGGAACTGCGTACTGTCAGCGGAAGCGCGGCGGGCGAACGGCTTGAGAATGTCTTTCTCCGACTGGCGGAAGGCGGTGAGCGGCGATGAAGGAACGGATGTACCGGATTTCCGCATTTGCGGAACGGGTCATGCTGGAATTGCTGCGCGATCCGTTGTCGTATGTATTCGCGCTCGGCTTTCCGCTCGTGATGCTGATCGTGATGACTCTTCTGAGCGAATCCATCCCGCCCGAAGCGGAAATGACGGTGTTCCGCATCGACAACCTCGCGCCTGCTGTATATGTGTTCGGGCTGTCGTTTCTCATGCTGTTCACGGCACTGCTTGTGTCGAAGGACCGCACGGAGGCGTTTCTCGTGCGGCTGTACATCTCCCCGATGAGCCGCGCAGATTTTCTGCTTGGGTATACCATTCCGGTGCTGATCCTCGCCGTTCTGCAGGGGAGCGTCACCATGGCGACGGCATTCGGCATCGCGGCTTTCACGGGAGATTCGCTGAATCCCGCGGGGATGGCTGCGGTTCTGGCGGTGTCCGTTCCGGCGGCACTGCTGTTCATCGGATTCGGGCTTTTGTTTGGTGTTCTGTTCAGCGACAAGACAGCCCCGCCGCTCTCGTCGGTGGTCATTTCGCTGTCGTCGTTTCTCGGCGGAATGTGGATGGATCTCAGCCATATGAGCGGAGTTCTTGTGATGCTGTGTGACCTTCTTCCGTTCCGACACGCCGTTGATGCGGGAAGGATGGCGCTCGCGATGAGTTTTGACGGCATCGGCATGCATCTCGCGGTCGTTTCGGCGTGGACAGCGGCGGTTTATCTGCTGGCAATTCCGGCATTTCGGAAAAAGCTGTGAAAAACCTCTTGATTCCCCATAAACATTGTGGTATAATAGGTTAAAACAAGGACAGGAGGGAATCAAGGTATGCTGATCTCAACGAAAGGACGTTACGCGCTTCGTGTGATGCTGGAACTGGCACAGTACCCGGAAGGGGAATACGTGCCGCTGATGGTGGTTGCGGAGAGTCAGGAGATCTCGGAGAAATATCTTGAGAGCATCATTTCGGCGCTCTCCAAATCCGGCTTTGTCGACGGACTTCGCGGAAAGGGCGGAGGATACCGTCTGAACCGTGCGCCGGAGGAATACACGGTGGGAAGCATTCTGCGCATTGTGGAAGGATCCATCGCGCCGGTGGCGTGTCTGGTGGACGACAACACGCAGAAGTGCGGACGTTCGGTCTGCTGCCGGACGCTGCCCGTCTGGGAAAATCTCGGGAAGATCATCGACGATTACCTCGACAGCGTCACGCTCGCCGACATGATGAAGGAAGAAGCGGATGCGTAAGCAAAATATTGATGAAAAAACGTACGGGTGGAACCGTACGTTTTTGCTTTTATTTCGTTATGCATCGTCGCGGTACGTGACTGTGACGCTGCCGTTTTCGACGGTGATATCGGCAAAACGTCCGAACACGGGGAGTCCGGTGAGCGAAGCGGAGGTGACACCTTCGGGAAGTTTCGGAGCGGCGGAGATCGTTTGGGTATTGACATCGTAAGTGACACCCATCATGCCGAAGACGTACGCGCCGATGCAGGTATACGACAGTTCCGGATATTCGCGGCGCTTCAGACCCGGGGCGGTGAAGTGGCGGATCCAGTGTTCGCCGCGATCGGGCTGACCGTAACGGTAGAAGATTTCTGCGAGGTAGGAACCGCATTCGACACTGATGCCGTTTATGCCGCGCTGGTGGAGACGGTCGAGCGTGACGGCACGCTTATGTTCATCGGAAGCCGCATCGAAGTAGAGAACCCATTCGGACGCGATATGGGAGATATGCGCGAGGGTACCGTCCGGGCGTTTGGTATAGAAGTAGCGGTTATCGGACGCATCCCACCAGCGGTCGATCTCGGCGGTGATGCTTTCCGACCATTTACGGTAAGGCACACCGTTTTCGCCGAGGAGTTCGCAGATTTCGGCATAAGCATTCATACCGGCAGCTTCTGCGGCAAGAAGGTCGATCATCTGGGCGGAGCCGCCGCCTTCGCCTTCTTCGTACGAGGGAATTCCGCGTTTGGTGCCGGAACCTTCGGGGATGCCGTCGCCGTTGGTGTCCCATTTTCGGATGTAGTGATCGACGGTCAGCCGGTAGAAATGGAGGAAATCCTCGCTTTCGATGTAGTCGCGGTCGCCGGTCAGCTTATACATACGCAGGCAGCACGCGAGCAGGTCGAAATTGGCGGGAAGATTATACCAGAAGTTCTGATCGGATGTATAATCCACCGGTGCGGGGCGGTAATATTTGTCGATCTCCCAGAAGCAGCAGTAGTCGCGGCTTGCCGAGATGGATTGCACAAACCGGAGCAGCATATTCTTCGTATGGTGTTCCAGTCCGAGTGCGTGTGCTCCGTTCGCCTGATGGCACACGTCCCGGATGCAAAAAGCGTCCCGTCCAGGCAGCGCGGCTTCATACCACAGTCCGACAAGATCTTCTCCGTGATGCGCATACGCAAGCGCCTGCTCTTTCGCCCACGCAAATCCGTCATTCAGATCGTGGTCGTTCGACTTGAAGCCGATGGTCCCGATGTTCGTCATTTTTTGTTTGGCTCCTTTTCGTTTTTTCTCTCATTATATCACAGGGGTGGGGAGATTGCAAGGGTGGAGGAAAGGGGAAAAGACACTTCGTGGCTCCGCAAAGGTTCCTCTCAAGAACGTTACCCCTGTACTCCCAAAATTTTTCCGGGAATTTCTTATAAACCTATTGACATTATAGGTTTAATGGTGTATACTATAAACACAGAAAGTTAGTAGGTTAATAAAAGAAAGGAGATCCTCCATGACCATCTACGCTGACAATGCTGCTACCACGAAAATGAGCCGTACCGCGATTGACGCGATGCTGCCTTACTTTGAACATATATACGGGAACCCCTCGAGCCTCCATACCGTCGGACAGAACGCTGCAGAAGCACTGGACGAATTCCGCGGAACCATCGCGAAGACGCTTGGCGTCACCGCGCAGGAGATTTACTTCACGTCCGGCGGGAGCGAATCCGATAATCAGGCGATCCTCACCGCGGCGCGGTACGGGGAGCGGAAGGACAAGCGGCACATTATCTCGACCGCGTTTGAACATCACGCTGTCCTGCATACGCTGAAGAAGCTGGAGAAACAGGGATACGAGATCGAGCTGCTTGATGTCGGTCCGACCGGAACGATCACGGCGGAACAGGTGAAAAACGCGATCCGCTTCGATACCTGCCTCGTCACTGTTATGTATGCGAACAATGAGATCGGCTCCGTGATGCCCATCGCGGAGATCGGGAAGGTCTGCCGGGAACATGGTGTGTATTTCCATACCGACGCAGTGCAGGCTGTCGGACATCTTCCGATTAACATTCCCGAACAGAACATCGATATGCTGTCGCTGTCCGCGCATAAGTTCCACGGCCCCAAGGGTGTCGGCGTTCTCTATGTACGGCGCGGGATCCCGGTGGCAACCCTCATTGAGGGCGGCGCTCAGGAACGCGGCAAGCGTGCGGGAACGGAAAACCTCGCAGGCATCGCCGGAATGACCGCCGCGCTGACTGAAGCCGTTACCAATATGGAGGAGAACAACCGCAAGGTGCAGAGACTCCGCGACCGTCTGATTGAAGGTCTTACGAAAATCCCGCATTCCGCGCTGAACGGCGATCCGGTCAACCGGCTTCCCGGGAATGTGCATCTGTGCTTCGAAGGGATCGAGGGCGAAAGCCTCCTGCTGATGCTCGACGAATACGGCATCTGCGCATCGTCCGGATCGGCGTGCACGTCCGGTTCGCTTGATCCGAGCCATGTTCTGCTGGCGATCGGCCGTCCGCATGAAATCGCGCACGGTTCGCTCAGACTGTCGCTCTCCGAGGAAAACACCGACGAGGATGTGGACGTAATGCTCGAAAAGATCCCGGAAGTTGTCGAATACCTTCGGAATATGTCCCCGCTGTGGCGAGACAAAGTGAATGGAAAGAAAGAATTTGTATTATAAATCAAATCGGAACGGATAAGATACAGGAGGAAAACTTATGGCATTATACAGTGCAACCGTAATGGATCATTTCAAGAACCCGCGCAACGTGGGCGTGATCGAGGACGCGGACGGCGTCGGCGAAGTCGGCAACGCAAAGTGCGGCGATATTATGAAGATATATCTCAAGATCGAAGACGACATCATCACGGATGTGAAGTTTGAAACATTCGGCTGCGGCTCCGCGATCGCATCCAGCTCCATGGCAACGGAAATGATCAAGGGAAAGCCGCTCGAAGACGCGATGAACCTGACCAACCGTGCAGTGGCGGAAGCCCTCGACGGACTCCCGAAGCACAAGCTCCACTGTTCCGTCCTCGCAGAAGAAGCGATCAAAGTGGCGCTCAAGGACTACTACGACCGTCATGGCATCGAATACGATCCGACCGTCTTTCCGGACTGCGAGTCCTGCGAAAGCTGTCATCTGTAAGGGAATAAAGTTTTCTCGGGGAGTGCCTTTTTACAAAAAGGTACTCCCCGAACCCCACCCCAAAAACTTTTATACTGGGAAAAATTGATTTTTGTACGGTGCTGTAGTATAATAGGAGCAATGGAAAACGATCAGGGAGAGTTTTAATATGGCTAAGGTTTATACATCCGTGGAACAGCTCATTGGCGGGACGCCGCTTCTGGAGCTGACGAATATTGAGAAAAAATTCGGGCTGGAAGCACGGCTTCTGGCGAAGCTGGAGTCGTTCAATCCGGCGGGATCGGCGAAGGACCGTGTGGCGTACGAGATGATCCGCGACGCGGAGGAACGCGGGATCCTGAAGCCCGGTTCCGTTATCATTGAACCGACGTCGGGCAATACCGGCATCGGACTGGCGGCGGTTGCGGTGCCGCGCGGATACCGCGTGATCATCGTTATGCCGGATTCCATGTCCGTGGAACGTCAGAAAACGATGAAGGCGTACGGCGCGGAACTGGTGCTGACGCCCGGTGCGCTCGGCATGGCGGGTTCCATCGCGAAGGCGGAGGAACTGGCCGCCGGCATTCCGGATTCGTTTATTCCGGATCAGTTCGGCAATCCTGCGAATGCGGCGGCGCACCGGAAGACGACCGGACCCGAAATCTGGCGCGATACGGACGGGGAAGTGGATATCTTCATCGCGGGAGTCGGTACGGGCGGTACAATCACGGGGACGGGCGAATTCCTCAAATCCGTGAAACCGGACGTAAAGGTGATCGCGGTTGAACCGGCGTCGTCCCCTCTGCTGTCCGGAGGAAAAGCGGGGCCGCACGGGATCCAGGGCATCGGTGCGAACTTCGTCCCGGCGGTGCTGAATACGGCGATTTACGATGAAATCATCCCCGTGACGAACGAAGCGGCATTTGAAACCGGACGTATACTCGGCAGAACGGAGGGATTTCTTGCGGGGATCAGCTCCGGTGCGGCACTCCGGGCGGCAATCGAGACCGCGAAGCGCCCGGAAAACAAGGGGAAGACGATCGTTGTCCTTCTTCCCGATACGGGCGACCGCTATCTCTCGACGGCGATGTTTGAATAAAAGTTGGGTGCAGATGATTCAATCTGCACCCAAAACTTTTTTGCAGAAAAGAGAAAAGCAGGCACACCTTTCGGTGTTCCTGCTCTGTGTCAAGGCGCCACCCGGAATCGGACCGGGGAATAAAAGTTTTGCAGACTTCTGCCTTACCGCTTGGCTATGGCGCCATCTCGCTGACGAAGTAGATTATACTATATCCGGCGGCGTTTGTCAATACCTAAACGGAAAATTCTTCGAAAAAATTTACCTCTGTTATAAAATTCCCGTATTCCGGGAAACGGTATCGCGGAACCGGATCTTCCATTTGTCCCGGACATCTGCTATACTGTCAGCAGAACAAACGATTTTATCGGGAGGATTTCATGAAACTGAATTTTGCGGACAATCTGCGTACCCTGCGTACGGGGAAAAATCTCACGCAGGAACAGCTTGCGGAACAACTCGGCGTGTCCGTGCAGACGGTGAGCCGCTGGGAGACGCGCACGAGTTATCCCGACGTGGAGCTTCTGCCCATCCTTGCGGAACTGTTCGGTGTGACCGTGGACGAGCTGCTCGGTGCAACGGCGGCGCTGCGCGAACAGCGGAAGCTTGAGGACTGGGAACGTGTGTATGAAAAAATGGGAAAAGATACGGCGGAGACCGTCCGGCTTCTCCGGCAGATGCGTAGGGACTACCCCACCGATCCGCAGATCGCGCAGGAACTGTGCCGTCAGATCGGCTGGCTTGCGCCGGACATTGCCCCGGACGAAATGCGGGAGCTTCGTTCGGCGGCGGAATGGCTGCTGAACAATTTTCAGGACAATGCCATCCGGGAGGAAGCAATCTTCGGGCTGGTGCTCGCTGAGGATGACGCAAATTTCCCGGAGATCCTCGACCGGTACGCTGTAAAATGGCTCGATCTGTCGCGGAACAGCCTGCTTGCCAAACGCTACCGCGCACGGGGAGAAGAAGAAAAGTGTGCGTACATCGACCAGCTTTGCCTGAATGGACAGACGACATTCCTCGCCAATATGGACGATCCGCAGACCGCACTCCGCTGCATCGACCTGTTCACGGGAACGAATGCGGACGGAAAACGCCCCGTTTCCGGCGACGGCGTTCCCGATCTCTGGTTCGGACAACGGGTGTTTCTCGGTCTGCGGCTGATGAAACAGTATGTGAAAAACGGCGCGGAGTTTTGTGAGCCGGCGTTTGCGGCAGCAGAGGACGCGCTGTCCCTGTACGAAGCCCTGCTCGCGCTTCCGGAAAATGCACCGCTGACGTACCGCTGTAAAATGTTTGATCGGATCACAGGGAAAGCGGGCGAACGCAGACGGTCGATCCTGCAGATTCCGCGCGGGAAGGACGGCAGCGAACCGGTCCTGCGGGACGAGACCATGCGGCAGATCGTGTTCGATAAGAAAGACCCCCTCGCGCTGGAAGCGGACGAACAATGGCTCACCTTTGTCTCGGAATGGCTGGACGTTCTAGAAGACCGCATATTCGACGAAATCCGTGAGGAAGAACGGTTTCAGAATGTCCTCCGCCGCTTCCGCGCAGTCGGCGAAGGAAAAACGTGAAAAAACTTGCAAAACCTTTCAAATTATGTTATCATTATACCATCAAATCCGCACAGACTCTGTTCCTGTAACAGATTGAAGTTTTTTGGAAAGGGTTCGGTGAAAACTTTTTCTCGAAAAAGTTTTCCCGAGAAACATCATTACTATGACCGTAGCTGTAATCACCGGGGCGTCGGCGGGACTCGGACGGGAGTTTCTTGCCGCACTGCCCGAACTTTATCCGGAAATTGAAGAATACTGGCTGATCGCGCGCCGCCGCGAAAAACTGGAGGAGGCTGCGCGCAGTGTACCCGTGCAGTGCCGCATTTTCCCGCTCGACCTGACCGACGACGAAAGTTACCGGAAACTCGCGGACTATACCGCGAAGATCCGCCCCGACATCCGTCTGCTCATCAACAATTCCGGATGCGGATTTCTCGGAAACGTCGGTGAAGGCGAGCTGGCGAACCAGACAGTGATGATCGACCTCAACCTCAAGGGTCTGACTGCCGTCACGCACACGCTGCTCCCGTATATGGATTACGGTGCGGCAATCATCAACGTGTCGTCCATCGCGTCGTTCTGCCCGAACGCGCGTATGACCGTCTACAGTGCCGGAAAGGCGTACGTCACGGCATTCACGTACGGCATCGGCGAGGAACTGCGTGAACGCGGTATCACCGCGACCGCAGTCTGCCCCGGTCCGATGGACACAGAATTCATCACCCTCGGCGGAATCAAGGGAAATTCGAAGACGTTCGATGTTCTGCCGTACTGCGATCCGAAGAAGGTCGCGCGCGGTTCGCTGAAGGCGGCGCGGAAGGGAAAGTCCAACTATACGCCGCGGCTGTTCTATAAGCTTTACCGCGGCATCGCCAAAGTACTGCCTGTGGAAGTCGTCATGAAAATGAGTAAAACGTAAGAAGTGCGGAAAAGGTGCATGGGATCATGCACCTTTTTGCGTTATTCCACTGTGTCAAGCACTTCTTTGACGTTTTCCATCAGTTCGTGTTTGCTGTTCTCAAACACCCGCACATGGTACACCGCTTCGTCCTTCCGGTACAGGGCGTGTGCGACCAGTCCGCCCTCCTGATATTTTGCAGCGGCGATTGTTACGGGAGTACCGTCGGGAAGTGTGTAGTCCTCCATTTCCGGTTCACTGGCGGTCATGATTACACCGGGAAATCCGCGCAGATAGACGCTCATGGCATCCGGATTGTCTTCCGTCTGAACCCGGAGATAGATTGTTGCCGCATTGCCGTCGGTTCCGTAAGCTCTCAGTTCGTACAGAATTGCTTTGGATGTGATATGCGCGGGAAGAACCAGCGGCATATCGAGAAATTCTTCCATTTCTTCCGGAGAGTTCGTCTGATAAGAAATGATCTCGTCGTCCGTGATCGGAAGATGGATATACGGTGCGATATTTGCGAGTGCCTTTTCGCTCAGCGATACATCCACATCCTCTTCCAGGTGGAAGCCGGTGGGCTTTACGATATTGCCGTCCGCATCCAGGAAAGAATATTTGCTTCCGTTCTGCAGATTCAGCATCCCGCTTGTACCCGCACCGACCGTGATCCCGAACAGCGCGAGCATTGCCGCGATGACGGCGATGGCGGCGGGACGCATCCGGCGGCGGTGTGAAACGGCTTTTTTCTGACGGATCGCCGCCAGAATTCCCGTTTTCATGTCGGGGACTTCCATCGCCGCGAATTCGTTTTTTATTCTGTTATCCTTCATCGCTTTCCTCCATTCTCATGTCGGGCAGAAACCGCGCCAGCTTCTTTTTTGCCCGTTCGTATTTCTTGCGTACGTTATCCGCGCGGAGCCCCAGATGATCGGCCAGTTCCTCATACGGCGTTTCCATGACGGCGCGTTCGTAAACGATTGCACGTTCCACGGGGGACAGCCGGGACAGTGCTGCCGTCATTTCTTCCGAAAGCGGTACGGACAGAGGGGATTCCTCCTGACGTACCGGCGGAACAAACAGCCTGTTCTTCCGGAGCAGATCCACACAGGCGCGATAGGTACACCGGTACAGATAAGCGCGTATCCCGGCGGGATCCTTTACCGCTGCACGGTGCCGCCACAATGCCACAAAGGCGGTCTGAACGGCGTCCTCCGCATCCATGCGGGACAGAACGATTCCCACGGCATAGCGGTAGAGTTCCGGGGACAATGTGTCGACGGCATCGGCCAGAGCGTTCTCGTCTCCTGCCAGCAGAGCCTGTGCATCGAACATCATACGCATCCTCCTTTTTCTTTTTTGAAGATCTTCACCCATTAGACGGTTAAACAGCGGATTATGTGACAGGTTTTCAGAATTTTATTGGAAAAATATGATTTTTGTGTCCCGTGTAATACGATGCTTGACAAAACAAGAAAACTATGCTATACTGTATTCCACAAAAGGGAGTAGCTGCATGACCGGATTCCGGTCGTGCCGGATACCGCGTCAGTACGGCGTATCGCCCGCGGCATCCGACATCCGAGACGATGGAACAAGACTTTTCGCACCGATTCTCCGTGCGCGGAAACGTCTTTTTTTCTTTTTCCCGCGGCACGGAAATCGTACCGGAAGGAAGAGAAAGGAGTTTATCATGAAAAAATGCAAAAAATGCGGCGCGGTGCAGAGCGACGACCGGAACACCTGCCTCGACTGCGGTGCGGTCCTCGGCAAACCCGTCTCCGCAGAGGAAGAGGCACGTATGGAGGATGAATTTTCCGATACGCTGTACGGAATGTCCGAGCGGACGGAGGATTTCTATGTGTCGCCGCTTGAGAGGTTTCTCGGAATTTTCAGCATCCTTGCCGCCGTCGCGCTGATCGTGATGCTGAACGTCATCGGGATGTGGAACGATGCACTGGAAAAACAGGAGATCGCGGCAGAGGGGTATCTCTCCTATCAGATCGGCAATTCCGGAACGGTGTATTATGTGACCGAGGACGGGGTGAGCGGAGTGGTGACCGGCGGTAATACGGGAGTGATCGGACGTGCACTGGAGAACGCAGGGATCGCATCCCTGTTCGGGATCGTTTGTTATGCCGGGGCGGCGCTGTTCTTCCTGTGTCCGAAATTCCTCTGGCAGATGGAGACGCTGAAGCACCGCATGTGGTATCACGGGGACATTACGCCGTCGGACTTTGCACTGATGTCGTATAAGGTTATGCAGTACCTGTTTTTCGCCGCCGGGTGCATCGCCGCGATCGCAGTGATTGTATATCTGGTATAACAAAAAAACGACATGATGTGTTCAAACGTCATGTCGTTTTTTATCGGTTGACTTTCGGGTTGTCGGTACGTTCCAGCAGATAATCGATGGAAACATCGAAATAATCGGCAAACCGGATCAGTGTTTTATAATCCGCTTCCCGTGTGCCATTTTCGTAGCGGCTGATGCTGTTCTGATTCATGGATAAATCCATAGCAAGTTTTACCTGTGATATTTTTCGTTTTTGACGTAATTCCTTTAATCTCATTTCCACATACCTCTTGATATTATTATCCCATATCGGTATAATAAAAATATCCCGTTTTGGTATAATCGGAATGTTTTATGAACAGGAGATGCGAAAAAATGAAAAATACATCAAAAAGAGTATTGTCAGGGATACTGGCGATTATGATGCTTGCCGGAAGTGCTGCTGCCGTTTCCGCACATTCGGGAAGAACGGACAGCAGGGGCGGTCATAAGGATAACAGGAACAAAAGCGGGCTTGGATACTATCACTATCATTGCGGCGGCTATCCGGCTCATCTTCATACCAACGGAGTTTGTCCATATAAAAACAATTCGTCGTACAGCGGTTCTTCCGGATGGACAGATACTTCTGCATGGACAGGCGGAACCGCGGCAGCGACAACTCCGGAGCAATCCGATTCCCGGCAGCCGGATGGTGTAATCGGTTCTGTCGTAACCACGGATATCAAAGCCTATATCAACGGTGCGGAAATTCCGGCTTACAATGTGGACGGTAATATGATAATTATCGGTGCCGACCTGCGTTCCTACGGGTTCGATGTTGTTTACGACAACACCGACCGGACAAGCAGCGTTTCCCTGTCGACCTACGGAGGGACATGGGATCCGATCATCATCACGGCGGACGACAGCCTGGAGGTCGGTACCGAAATTATGAGCGTATATGAAACGGACATAACGATGCTGGTCAACGGTACCCCCGTGACGGGATATAACGTGGAAGGAAGAATGGCGTTCCGTTTTGTGGAACTGGCGGTTTTCGGATTGTACTACTACGATAACGAGAACAGAAGCACAAATCTGTGGGTTGGGTGAATCTGACAATCTTACCCTTTCAATTCGTTATTACCCCTTGCAAACCCGCGTAAAATCTGTTATAATCATCAGGCATACTAAAAACATAGTATACCCAATATATTAAAAGGTTTTTGAAAGGGGTGCGGGGAAAACTTTTTCCTCAAAAAAGTTTTCCCCGCGAAAAATAATTCCTATGAACAACGAAGCAAAGGTACTCGCAACCGTCGGCGGCAAGCCGATCACCGAAATGGACGTGGAAATGATGCTCATGCAGATGGGTCAGAGAGCGTCCGCGTACAACAATCCGCAGGGCAGAGCGATGATTCTCGATCAGCTCATCAACAGCAAGCTCTTCCTCATGGACGCACAGAAGAATCTGTACGAACGTGAGCCCGCATTCAAGGAACAGTTCACCAAGGTCAAGGAAGAAATGCTGTCCAGATATGCCGTTCAGAAGGCAGTGGAACGCGTCCGCGTTACCGACGAAGAAGCGAAGAAGTATTTCGAAGAAAATCCGGAACAGTTCGCACCGCAGGCGACCTTCAACGCAAGCCACATCCTGGTGGAAACCGAAGAACAGGCTGCTGAAATCGCAGAACAGATCAAGTCCGGCGAACTCACTTTCGAAGACGCTGCAATGCAGTTCAGCTCCTGCCCGTCCAAGCAGAACGGCGGTTCCCTCGGTGAATTCGGTCACGGTCAGATGGTTCCCGAATTCGAAGCGGCTTGCGAAGCCCTCGAAGAAGGCGAACTCTCCGCTCCTGTACAGACCCAGTTCGGCTGGCACCTCATCAAGCTCGTTTCCAAGGGCATGGGCAAGCCCGTCGAATACAAGGACGTTGCCGAACAGCTCAAGGAAGCTCTCATGGGCGAAAAGCAGAACGCCGCTTACCAGAGCAAGATCAACCAGCTCAAGCTCCTCTTCCCGGTTGACAAGTTTTAATTAAATAAAAGATATGTGGGGGAAACTTTTTCGAGAAAAAGTTTCCCCCACACCCCTTTCAAAAAGCTTCAATCTATGATAGGAAACAGAGTCTGTGCAGATCTGGGGGACTAAACCGGACGTTGAATCCGGCTCGGCGGATGGATTATTGATTTTGTTTTGATGGTTTGATATACTTTTATCAGAAACAGCGCTGTTTACTTTTCAACAGGATCCGAAAGGAATTTATGATGAATGTTTATATCGGTGAAAACGTCCGCCGCCTGCGCGGAGAACGCGGGCTGACGCAGGAGGAACTTGCGGATTTCCTCGGCGTGACCTTTCAGGCGGTTTCCAAGTGGGAGCGGGGTCTGGCGTACCCGGATATCGAGACGATCCCGGTGATTGCGAATTATTTCGGTGTTACCATTGATGAACTCATGGGCAATTCCCGTATCCGTGCGGAAGAGCGGATTGCCGAGTATCTGGAAGAGTACGAACGTCTGACGATGCTCTGCACGGAGGAGTCCCAACGGGAGAAAAACGCCCTCGCGAAAACCGCGTATGCGGAATTCCCGTACGACTGGCGGATTATCAATATGTACCGGAACAGCCTCGTCTGCGGACGGGATGCGGAGGACTTCGGCGATACGAAGCCGACGATCCGGTTTCTCTGTGAAAAAATTCTTTCCGGCTGCACGGATGATTATTTCCGACAGTGCGCGGTGAGCAGTCTGCTGGAAATTTCGGAAACCAGAGAGGAAGAGGAGAAATATCTCGCTCTGCTGAACGACGATTTCTGCATCCTGCGCGGGGAAAAGCGTGAGGATATCGCGTTCGAACGGGGCAGATTCGGTGAAGCTCTGCGGCATTGTCAGGCGAATCTGCAGGAATACCTCGGCTGGTTCCTCGCAAAAATCGACACGCTCACGTACAACGGCTGGGTGCCGGAGGACATGCAGATGTCATGGGAGCAGAAAATCATGGTGAACGAAAAGGTTATCGGCATCCTGCGTCTGCTGTTTGAAGACGGCGATTTCGGCGGATGGACGTGGAATATCGGCTGCAAATACGAAGAAAACGCGCGCAGTTTCTTCCGACTCGGAAAGATTGAGGAAGGGCTTGCGGCGTTTGAGGAATCCGTGGAATACTGGCTGCGGTACGACGCCCTGCCGGAGAAGTTTTTGTACACGTCGGTGCTGTTTGATCGTTCGGAATTCGTGCGGGACGGACGGGACACAGCAGATACGGAATACAAAAAGCCAGCGCGGTATCTCGGATGGATCGGCAGCATGGACGTCTACGACTGTGTACGGGAAAACGAACGGTTCCGGACTGCGGTGAAGCGTCTGGAAGAAGCGGGAAAATAACGGGTTTGTTTACATTTTCTTCATCCTATGCTGTTACACCTGTGGTATACTGGAAACGGAATACAGCAAAAGGAGGATGCTCTCATGAAGGAACTCGTGAAAAAACTCTGGAAAGAGTGGGCGGTTCTGCCGTTTCTGATGGCGGTATTTGCGCTGATCTGTTTTCTTCTGGTGTTCGCGATGATGATGTCGATGGTGGAACCGCCGGTTGCCCGGACAATGGTTCTGCTTCTGCCCGCGCTGATCCTTGCGGGATTCGGCGTTCTTGCGAATCTTCTGCACTTTCCGCTCGGCGTGATCTGGGGCGTCACGATCCTGCTGACGGTTGTTCTGGGGGTCTGGGGCTTTCGGAAGACATTTTTCGTTGCGCTCGAAGCCTTCACGACCACTACGACGGATATCCGCTATTACGAACGGGCATACGATTCCATCGATCACGAGGAGTATCTGGACGGGATCTTTCCGGAAGAGATTCCGGAAAACGCGAAGAACGTGGAATTCCTGTATTATCCGCAGTTTCTGCAGGGCGGAGAAGTGTTTGAGCTATCCTTTACCACAGACGAAGAATCCCTTGCAGTGTGGGACGAATTTCTCAGAGAACACGCGGAATGGTCCGGTCCGGACACGGAATGGTGCGAACTCAACGACTACGGCAGAAGTGAAGAAGGCGTCACCCGCTACCACCTCTACTGGGACGGCGGCTACAACCACGGCGAAATCGGCTACGTGCAGATTACTCCGTCGGAGAATCTCATACGTTTTTACTACAGCCATTGGTAATAAAAAAAGAACAAAACCTTGTCCTTTTCCGTATAAAGTTTTTTGGATGGGGTGTGGGGAAACCTTTTTTCAAAAAAGGTTTCCCCACGAATTTTCATTCCCCATTAATCCATTCCGAACATCCACGGGCTGATCTTGTCGAGGGTTCCGAACGTGTAGCCGCGGGCGATCAGAGTCTCGATCATCCAAGGCATCAGGTCGATCGTCTCCGGAACGGTCTCGTGCATCAGGATGATGACGGGAAGTTCGCCTGTGCTCACCTTGGCGTCAAACGTGGAGGTGAACGTGTCGCGGATGTAGTCGTAGGTGTCCGTGCCGTAGGGCGCCGTGTAGAGGACGGCGTCGTTTGTGACGACGTTCCAGTCGTACACACGGTAGGAGTGGGACGCGAGCATGTCCGTCATCGCTTTTGATTTGTCGGTGCCGCCGACGGCGGTGTTGTTTGAGCCGCCCGGATAGCGGAACAGTTTGTGCGCGTCATCGAGGGTGATCCCCGCCGCCGTGACGATCTCTTCCCACTGCAGAAGTTCTTCCTCCAGCGATTCCACGGAGGCATAGATCTTGTCGTATATGTGTGTGACGGAGTGGCAGCCGATCTGATGACCGCGCTCGACGATGGCGCGCGCCGCCGCCGGATAGCTCTGCACCGCTTCCCCTGTTACGAAGAACGTTGCCTTGACTCCGTAGGTATCAAGAACGTCGAGGAGACGGAGCGTCTCCGTGTAGGTCGGGCCGTCGTCGTAAGACAGGTACACCACGTTCGAACCGTCCGCCGCTGCTGCGGGCAGAACGGGCTTTTCCGCGCTCACGTACAGCGTTACCTCGCAGGATGTGTTGATGTAGTACGCCGTACCGTCCGATAAGCCGGCGTATTCGATGGCGTAAACGTGATTTTCCGGTGCGGGGTTGCGGCGGGTGACAATCTGCGGCGTGATGCCGTGCATCGAAAGTGCTGCCGTTACCGTTTCCGCATCGTTTGATGCGAAGTGCGGGACGGTCGTGTAGCCGATTTTTTCCGTATCCGCAACGTCTGCATAGATTACTTCCGGAACCCAGGCGGACGGAAGATTTTCCTTGTGCCGCGACGTTTTCAGGAGAGGTGCGGTTGTGCGGTCTTTGGACGCGGTCTGACCGGGGGCGGATTCCTCGGATGCAACGGGAATCAGCGTGAAAAATTCACGGATCCCCGCAAATTCCGAACGGAACAGTTCCCATTCCGTCTTCGGATTCCCCGAACCGCATGCGGTGAGGAGGAGCGAAAGGGTCAGAAAGAGAGAGAGGATGAAATATGTACGATGTTCTTTCAATATTGTATACCAGGTTTCCGGATAGAGTGAGGACGGAGTTTACGCTTCCACACGAACGGCTTTCGTGCATCTGCCGTTCGCTTCGTCGATCTCGAAGTACGCGCCGTTGATTTTGCAGTTTCCCTTGGCAGGTTCAAACAGAACGGGCGTGCGGACGGTGAACTTGTGAACGATGGATTCGGTCTTCACACCGAGGATGCCGTTCATGGAGCCGCACATGCCGAGGTCGGTGATGTAGCCGGTACCGCCGGGAAGGATGCAGATGTCGGCGGTGGGAACATGCGTGTGCGTGCCGAAAATGGCGGAGAATTTTCCATCGAAATACCGTGCAAAGAAGAGCTTTTCACTGGTCGCTTCCGCATGGATGTCGCAGACGGCGATGTCGTAGCGGCCGGATTCTTTTTTCAGAATACGTTCCGCCACTTCTGCAGGAGGTGTTACCGGTTCCATGTACACATTCCCGCAGACGTTCATCACAAGAACGCGGTACCCGCGGACATCGGCGATAACGTAACCCATCCCCGCCGCACCTGCGGGATAATTCGCGGGACGGATCAGATATTCCTCGTCGTCGAGCATGTTGTAGATCTCGCGGCGCTTCCATGTGTGGTTGCCGCCGGTGATGATGTCGGCGCCGCAGTCGTAGAGACGTTCGGCGGAGTCCCGCGAGATGCCGTTGCCTTCGGCGGAGTTTTCGCCGTTCACGATGACGAGATCGGCGTTGTATTTTGTGCGCAGTCCGCGCAGTCTGCCGCCGGATTCGAGGTAGGAAACCCCTTCGGTACCGACAACATCGCCCAGACAGAGTAATTTCAGCATGATAAACCTCAGAAAAAGAAAAACTAAAAAGGAGCTAAGAGCTAATAGTGAATAGTGAATAGCTGTAACCGGCTGTGCAGTGAACAAAAAAATCCGTCTCCGCGGTCAGCGCTGCGTCTGCACAACCCCTGCACCGAAACAAACGTGTCGAGGGGAACTTATAACGTTTCAGCGGAAGAAGCGAGAGGTGTCCAGAGGAAACCTCCTCTGGTCGGGGAACGTCCAGAGAGGGCCGCGATCGGTCCTCTTTGGCGCCCGCCGCGCAGGCGAATAATGAAATTGAAAAACGTCTTCAGACGTTTTTCTTCCTTCTTTTAAACTCAAGCGTGAAGTTTGAACTTCACGAAAATAAAAACCGCCTCCCATGCGTGTGGAAGTTCCACGTACATATGAGACGTTTTTCATTCGATAAAAGTTCCGCGGATTTGCGGAATTCCGAAAATTACCGCGTCTGCGTCAATACGACATACCGCGTCTGCGGCGGTTGTAGTCCGAGCGCGGATTGACGATTTCACGCCAGTCAAGATCACCGTGGTCAAGCGCACAGATCAGAACTTCCGCAGTGGCAATGTTCGTTGCGACAGGGACGTTGTGAACGTCGCACATACGAAGCAGATTGTTTTCGTTTTCATCGTACCCGAGGTTCGGTGTGGTGCTGCGGAAATACAGCAGAACGTCGATCTCGTTGTAGGAAATGCGGGATGTTATCTGCTGTGTGCCCCCGTGTTCGCCGGATAACAGTTTTTCGATCTCCAGCCCGGTTGCTTCCTGTACGTACTTGCCGGTTGTACTTGTCGCGCAGATGTTGTGCTTTGACAAAATGCCGCAGTACGCAATGCAAAACTGTGTCATAAGTTCCTTTTTGGTGTCGTCAGCGATAAGTGCAATATCCATATTTCCTCCATTCCTTTCGTTTGAGTTGTGTCTGCTTCATTTTTAACAGTATATATAGAATGTAAACAGATGCCGCCATGATTGTGTGTTTCCTACAGCGCCAGCGCACGCCGGCGGTATAATGCCCCCATCCCGTGAAACAGCGGTGTCTCTACCCCGGTGATCCGTCCGGCAATGTTGGCGTATGCCATTGCCGACAGCGAACGTTCGTCCGGCAGCTCTCCGTTGTCCTGCGCCTTCTGCAGCTTCCGGTCGTACGGTACCACACCGAGACAGGGCAGCGCGCAGCGGTCAATCATTTCGATCACACCCGCACGCTTCTCCCGTTTCACGGACGTCAGGTCAAATCCGCAGATCACAAGCCGCATCTGCAGCGCTCCCGCACGTTCCAGCCGCGACGCGGCGTACTCGGCGGCACGCACCGACGTCATGCTCTGTTCTGCGGTGATGACGGTGAATCCGAACAGATCTGCAATGGCTGCGGGAATTTCACATCCCCCGCCGGTGTCACAGATGAGCATGTCGTATTCCCCGTAACTGAGAAGGCGGATAACCGCTTCGCGGATCAGTGTGTTTTCCCGCACTCCGTACTTTTCGGCAAGTCCGGCCAGACGATCCGGCGAACAGGCGGCAATGAAAGAAAGATTCGGGTATTCCTCAAAAGGCTGTGTGCACATCCGGCGGATGTCCGCTGCGGAATCCGTGAGGAGGTCGGCGATGTCGCGCACGGTCCGGTCGGACGCACCCGTCAGCATATCAAGGCTGCGGCTGGTGATGTCGAGATCCGCAAGAAGCACGCGTTTGTTTTTTCGTGCAAACGCTGCGGCAAGACCGAGTGCGGTCGTGCTTTTGCCTACACCGCCCTTGGCAGAGGCGACAAGCAATCTGCTGTATGACGGCATAAGAGAAACCTCCGGATTGGTGAATCAGTAAAAACGGGCTTGAAAACGGCAGGTTCTACTGAAAAATATGAAGAACCCACCTAGCATAATACTAAAATGATTATACCACCAATACTGACATATTGTCAATAGCACACAGAAATATTTTTGGCGATATTTATCAGAACAATGCAAAATGGAAATAATATACCAGAGAAATATTACGGGACGGGGCTTCGTTCACAAATCATGGTGTCAAAGTTTACGGTACGTTCAACATTCGGTGCGATATGCGTGGATGAATATGCGAATATTTGTACATATTCTCCGTATAGCCCACGGTGCGGAGCGGGAACCGCGAAATTAAAGTTTCTTCCTTCTATTGCAATTTCATTCATTTGCTGTTATAATAATATTGTGGGAAATTTTTTTATTTCCGCATAGCATGAAATCACGGAGGAATTAAATAATATGTCTGTTTCTATCAATAAGAACGCGGCGGTGAACATCAATACTATGGTCGATACTCTGAACGGGTACGATCCCGAAATCGGCGCAGTTGTTGCCGAGGAACTCGCACGTCAGCGCGGCGGGCTTGAGCTTATCGCATCTGAAAACGTGGTCTCCGAGGCCGTAATGCTCGCCATGGGAAGTCCTCTTACCAACAAGTACGCGGAGGGCTATCCGGCAAAGCGTTATTACGGCGGCTGCTATGTGGTCGATAAAGCCGAAAATATCGCCATCGAACGTGCCAAGAAACTCTTCGGCGCGGAACACGTCAACGTTCAGCCCCACAGCGGTGCACAGGCGAACCTCGCCGTTTACTTCGCGCTTCTGGAAACCGGCGATACCGTTCTCGGCATGAGCCTTGCCTGCGGCGGTCACCTCACCCACGGAAGCCCCGTCAATATGTCCGGTAAGAATTACAATTTCGTTCCCTACGGTGTGGATGACAATGGTATTCTCGATTATGACGAACTCGAACGCCTCGCAAACGAACATAAGCCGAAGCTCATCGTAGCCGGCGCGTCCGCATATCCGAGAATCATCGATTTTGAACGCATTTCCGGCATCGCAAAGTCGGTCGGTGCGTACTTTATGGTAGATATGGCGCACATTGCCGGTCTCGTTGCCGCGGGCCTCCACCCGTCTCCGGTACCGTATGCGGATGTTGTCACCACTACCACCCACAAGACGCTCCGCGGTCCGCGCGGCGGCATGATCCTCTGCCGCGAAGAACTCGCAAAGGCGATCGACAAGGCGATTTTCCCGGGTTCCCAGGGCGGCCCGCTGATGCACATCATCGCTGCAAAGGCCGTTTCCTTCGGTGAAGCACTCACGCCCGAATTCAAGGAATATCAGGCACAGATCGTGAAGAATGCAGCCGCTCTCGCGGAAGGTCTTCTTGCGGAAGGCTTCAATCTTGTCTCCGGCGGCACCGACAATCATCTCATGCTCTGCGACCTCCGTCCGTTCGACCTGACCGGCAAGGAGTTCGAACGCCGTCTCGACGAAGTGTACATCACCGTCAACAAAAACGCCATCCCTAATGACCCGCAGTCTCCCTTCGTTACCAGCGGCGTCCGCATCGGTACTCCTGCCGTTACCAGCCGCGGTCTGGTGGAAGAAGACATGAAGGTTCTCGCACATCTCATCGGCTGTGCCGCAAAGGATTTCGAAGGCACGAAGGAGTACGTGCGTGCCGAAGTGAACAAGCTCTGCGAAAAGTATCCGCTGTACTGAGTTACGGGACGGCGGAGCCCGGTATACAGCAGTTCAGAAAATATTATTACCTAATTATAACGGAGGAAAACCATGAACGATATGGATAAGACGATCACGTTCTCAATTCACGAAGAAGACCGCGACGCACAGCGCAAGGTGCTGCTCAGAAACGTTTATGAAGCGCTCAGCGAACGCGGATACAACCCGATCGACCAGATCGTGGAATATATTCTGACGGAAGAACCGACGTACATCACCAACTACAAGAACGCGAGAAGTATGGTACGCCGCATTGACCGCTACGAACTTCTCTCCGCAATGCTCAAGGAGTATCTCGGCCTGTGATCACCGCGCATCTGTCGGATCGTCTGCCGGAGGTATCGAAACTTGCCGTCGGATCGCTCACGGTCTCGAAAATGCAGGCGGCACTGCCTGCCGACGAGGCCGCCGCCGTTCTGGCGTACGCATTTGATTCCGGCATCAATTTTACCGACACCGCTCAGTATTATGAAAATTACGACCTCCTCCGTGCTGCTCTCAGGCGCTGCCGCAGACCGGAGGACGTTGTTGTCTCCACAAAAACCTACGCGTATTCCCGTGAACTCGCCGTGGAAGCGGTCGAGGAGGCGCGCCGTGCGCTGGACCGCGACGTGATTGACATCTTCATGCTCCACGAGCAGGAGAGCATCGACACCCTGCGCGGTCATATGGAAGCGCTTGAATACCTCTTCGAATGCCGCGAACGTGGGATCGTCCGTGCTGTCGGTGCGTCGATGCACCATACGGCAGCTGTGCGCGGGCTGATGAAGCTCCGTGACCTCGGCATGCCCGTCGACGTCTGCCATCCACTGTACAACATGGCGGGGATCGGCATCGCGGACGGGGACGAAGCCGATATGGCGGAGGTCCTCACAGATGCACATGCGATGGGGATCGGCGTTTTTGCCATGAAAGCTCTTGGGGGCGGACATCTCTGTCACCGCGCGGAGGACGCTCTCCGGTTTGTACTGGAAAAGCCGTTCATTGATGCGGCGGCGGTGGGGATGCAGTCCTTTGAAGAAGTGGATGCGAATCTGCGTTTCCTTGAGACCGGTTCGTTCAGCGAGGACGACCGTGCACGTCTTGCCGGAAAGCACCGCAGTCTCCATGTGGAGGAATACTGCGAAGGGTGCGGCGCGTGTGTGGAACGCTGCGGCTCCGGTGCGCTCCGTCTGGAAGAGGTCACCGGCTGGGAGGACGAACCATCCGCCTACGATTTCACGTCCGACTTTATCGGAGCGGAACGGACGGATGAGGTACGGAAAAAGTACCGCGCGGTACCCGACGACGCGAAATGTGTCCGCTGCGGCTACTGTACAAAGGTCTGTCCGGTGTTCGCGCTCAAAGTATTCTGACATTTTCGATTTTCGATAGAATCTGGTAAAACATATGCAAATCATCAACTGTGCTTCCGGAGAGGAAGTTTCCGCCGTGCCGGATGGTGCGGTCTTTCTGCTCGGTTATTTTGACGGTGTTCATCTCGGGCACCGGTCCCTGATCGACCGTGCCGCAGAATATGCGGAGGGGAAGAAGAACGTTGCCGCGTGGATGTTCGGATGTCTGCCGAAAGGGGACGTGCTGACGGACAACGCGGAAAAATGCGCACTTCTCGGCGAATACGGCGTGGATTACGCCGTATTCGAGGAATTCGACTCTCTGAAAGATCTTGACGGACGTACCTTTTTCGACGACATCATCGTACGGCGGTACCATCCGTCGGCGGTGGTCTGCGGATACAATTTCCGGTTCGGACGCCGTGCTGCGTGGTCGTCGGACGACCTCTGCCGGTTTGCAGAGGAGGCCGGGATCGGCTGTGCGGTCGTTCCGCATTTCGAAAAGGACGGCTGTCCCGTGTCGTCCACGGCGATCCGTTCGCTGATCGCGGCGGGACGCGTGGACGAAGCGGCGGAGCTGCTCGGCCGTTCGTATTCCGTTACCCTTCCGGTGGTGCATGGGCATCGGATCGGCCGTACCATCGGTCATCCGACCATCAACCAGATCATTCCGCCCGGAAGGATCTCTCCGGCCCGCGGGGTTTACAGCTGCACGGTCAGTTTCACGGACAAGGACGGAGTACACCGGTTCTGCGGCGGGGTCTGTAACATCGGCAGCCGCCCGACCGTCAACCGTGATACCGCCGACGTGACGCTGGAGACGTATATTTTCGACTACTCCGGCGATCTGTACGATCTCTCTGTCAAAACGAGCTTCTGCGAGAAGCTGCGGGATGAGACGAAGTTTTCCTCCGTGGAGGAGCTTGCGGAACAGATCGCACGCGACGGCGAACGTGCGAGAGAAAGTCTCACGAAACGGTACACCAACGATTTCTGTAAGGTATAATAGGTATTTGGAATAGTATAACGTAGAAAAATGATGACAAAATCTTCGATCAATCAGAAAATACTTGCGCTCGCGACAGCGTTGTTCCTATTGTTTCCGGCACTGATCCTGCCGGTTTTTGCGGCGCGCGCAGATGCAGGAGAAGGTGTCGGTGCGGCGGAACACTCCGCGGATGATCTTCCCGAACCCGAAACGGAAGAACTTCCGGGACCGGAAGTGGAACAGCTTGAGGGGGCATATCTGTACAATTTTGAGAACGATCAGGTTTTGTTTGAGTACGATGCGGACGAGCGTGTGTATCCGGCGTCCACGGTCAAGATCATGACGGGGATCGTTGCCTTTGAAACGTTTGAAGGACGGCTCGATTCGAAGATCACCGTGACGGCCGCGATGCTCAGCGAAGTTTCGGGCAACAAGATCGGGTTCTATGAAGGGGAAGTGGTCACAGTCGAGCAGATGCTGAACTGCATGCTCATCAATTCCGCGAACGACGCGGCGATCATTCTCGCCCATGCCTGTGCCGGCGACACGGAGACGTTCGTGAACATGATGAACGACAAAGCCGTGGAGATCGGGGCATACAGCACCTACTACACCAACCCGACCGGGATGCACAGCTCCTCGATGGTGACGACCGCGCGTGACACGGCGGCGATCGCGAAATACGCGTACGGCATCCCGGGCTTCATTGAAATCACGTCGACGCCGAAATACGTCATGGAAGAGACGAACCGGTGCGATTTCCGGAACATCTACAACCGGAACTGCATGATCTCGAAGTATTACAGCGTGGACTATTTCTATAAAGGTGCGGTCGGCATGAATGCCGGCGCGACCCTGCAGGGCGGATATGCCCTTTGCGCGGTTGCGGAGGACGCGGAGGACAACCTGACGTATCTGGCCGTTGTGCTCGGTGCGGAAGGGGATGACGAAACGTACTACAACTACATCAATGCAGAGCGGATGCTGGACTGGGCATTCATGTCCTACGGTTATGAGAAGGTTTTGACGACGTCGCAGATGATCTGTGAGATCGACGTGAATCTGTCGTCCACGCTTGATTACGTGACGCTGGTACCGGAGCGGGAGATCTCGGTCTATCTGCCCGCGTCGGTGGATCTGAAAAAGGACATCCGTTACAGTTACAATACCTACGAAGATACCCTTGACGCGCCGGTGGAAGCCGGTCAGGAAGCCGGAACGATCACGGTCATCTACGGAGATGAAATTCTCGGAAGCTGCGCACTGATCACGACGTCGAGCATCACGCGGAGCGAATTCCTGTATTTCCTTGACCGTGTTGGGGATTTCACGGGAAGCCGGTTCTTTAAGGCGACGGTGGTATCGGCGGTGGTGCTGTCGATCGCGTACGTCTTCATCAAGGCAAGCATCCGTGAACGCCGGCTGAGACGGCGGTGGTAAAGGAAAACAGAAAACGTCCGGAGTTTCATCCGGACGTTTTTTTGATGGATGTCCCGGAGTCGGAATCATGATTGACAGATGTGTGAATTTATGGTATGATATTGATATACTGCACTGTGAAAGGCATCCCGTGCCGGGTGCCGGAAAGGAAAAACGATGAAAAGAACTCTTGCGATGATGATTCTGGCGGCGCTTATGCTGTCCCTGTATGCCTGTTCGGACGGCGGAAATGCCGCAGGAGAAAATTCTGCGGTGAGCGGGGCAGACAATTCCGTCGGGGAAACGGAACCGGAAACCACATGGCTTGACACCGTTCCCGCTGATGTGAAATTTGACGGATATTCCTTCAATATCGGATGGTCCACGCCGGATCTTGAGGCGGACGAATGTGCCCCCAACCTCGATGATATTACCGGTGATATCGTAGGCGAAGCCGTACACCAGCGGAACCTTCTGACCGAAAACAAGCTGAATATCTCCATCACCTCCAGCCGGATCACCGATTCCTGGACAACCGTGCTGAACGATCTGAAAAACATGGTGCTGGCCGGGGATACGACCTATGACGCATACGACATCGGTACATGGTTCATGTTCCAGTCCTCCATCAACGGACTCCTGCACAAACTGGACGATGTGAAAACGCTGGATCTGTCGAACGAATGGTGGGAACATGAACTGAACGAAATGATTGCGATCGACGGCAAAACCCACTATATGGCAAACGGCATGATTAATTATCTGGACGATTACGGCGTATCCTGTCTCTATTTCAATAAGGTCCTCTGCACAGACCTGGGGCTGGAATATCCCTATGAGATGGTGCGCAACGGGGAATGGACGTATGATAAGTTCATTCAGTATGTGGACGTATCTTCCGCCGATCTGGACGGCAACGGGGTCTACGATGAAAACGACCGTTACGGTCTCGCGGAAAACAGCGGTCTGCTGTGCCGCATCCTTCCCAGTTTCGGTACGCCGGTCGTCATGTTTGATGAAGCGGGCGAAAGCATCATCAACCAGTCCGAAAGCTTCTACAATCAGCTGGACAGAGTGATGACCACGCTTCTGGATGCAAATTATCAGCCGATGCTCCTCCGTGACGGTCCTCTCGGTTATGAAAAGGCGGACACGGTGTTCCCGGGCGGACGCGCACTCTTCTTCGGTGAAATGGTCCGCAACATCACCGGCTTCCGTGAAAGCATGGAACAGGATTTCGGCGTACTGCCGTATCCGAAGTACACGGAAGAACAGGAACTCTATTATTCCTCCTACAATACCGTGTGGGGAACCTCCTACGGCATCCCGGTTACCAATCTTGAGCTGGATCGTACCGGCTGGATTCTCGAAGTGATGGGATATTACTCCACGGATACGATTTATCCCGCAACCATCGAGAAGAATATTCTCACGAAAAATGTACGCGACGAAGAATCGGCGGATATGCTGAACATTCTGTTCAACAACAAGTTCTATGAACTTGGTCAGTGGGGCACTTCCGTTTACGGCAATCTGTGCACCATGGCAAGTACCGGCAACAACAACTTTGCCTCCAGCATGAAGGCGATCAGCAAAGTCAACGCAAGGGAATTTGCGGAAGTCAAGAATTATTACAATTTTGGCAACTGAGCATAAATCAGAAATGCAAAAAAACGTCCGAAAATTTTTTCGGGCGTTTTTTGTGCGGAAGGAAAGTGTCGGAATATACGACAAAAGTGAGATGAAATTATAGAAATTATATTTGAATGGAAAACAAAAATCCGACCCTCTTGTGTCGGATTCGCTTCGGGATGGGGGAAGGTGGATTCGAACCACCGAAGGCGGTGCCAGCAGATTTACAGTCTGGACATGATCCCTTCGGAAGTCTCTTAACCACGCATAATTCATCATTTTACGTTCAAAACGCCAGTTTTTACAATCGTTAAGAATCCCGCATTGTTAGGGGAATTTTCACAATTTTAATTTATCGCTATTTCGTTAGACAAACCGTTAGACAACAGCCGCCGCTATTTTTCTCGGATTGTCCGTTTGGAATTCTATGTTGAATTTCAAGAAATTGTACAGAAAGAGCTGATGAAGCAATGAACTGAAAAAACAAATCGTAAGTCATGCCGGTTCGCTCATTTCATGGCAATTGACAAATTTTCTGCTTTGCAGTATAATATAGGCAACAGATTTTTCCAAAACAGGCTGCTGTATTCCAAAGATATGGCTTAAAGTATGTTAAAGTATGGAGGATAAAATGAAAGCGAAGAAAATTCTGGCGTTCCTGATTTCCGCAGGGATCACACTGCAAAGCGCGCCGATCTTTGCCATGGCGGAAGAAGAGGTAATATTTGACGGTCAGATCCTCGAACTGACCCCGGAAAGCACGGCAGATGTGGTTATTCCGGCGGAGAAAATAATTTTTGCCGAAGAAATTCCGCCGGAAACGGAAGCTGCCGACGCGAACACAGACCTGACGGAAACGGTGCCGGCAACCGCAGAAGAAGCACCGGTATTGTACGCGGTATCGGGGGATTTTGAATATTCGGTAAATGAGGACGGAAGGACGGCAACGATCACCGGATTTGTGGGTACAGTAACCGGTGATCTTGTAATTCCGGAAAAGATTGATGGGTATACAGTTACTTCTATTGGGGATTATGCATTCTATAACTGTTACGGCTTTACGGGAAGTCTGACGATTGGGGACAGTGTTACTTCTATAGGGAATTATGCATTCAATAACTGTTCCGGCTTTACGGGAAGTCTGACGATTCCGGACAGTGTTACTTCTATAGGGAATTCTGCATTCTATTACTGTTCCGGCTTTACGGGAAGTCTGACGATTCCGGACAGTGTTACTTCTATAGGGAATTCTGCATTCTATTACTGTTCCGGCTTTACGGGAAGTCTGACGATTCCGGACAGTGTTACT